>DATLEB010000146.1:0-29008 GCA_035525615.1 Kofleriaceae bacterium
CCGTCGAACCAGGCGACGCTCCTCCAGCTCGCGCTCCTCGCCGAGCATCGCGGTGACGCGCCCGCCGCCGCCAACTTCCGTCGCCGTGCGGCGCGTTTGCGAAGTGGAGGCCGCCCGTGACCCCGTTCGCCCGCCGCGAGGAACGACAATGATGACCGACGAGCTGATCGCCCTTCGGCTCGAGGGTCGCTGCTGGGAGGTCATCGGCGTGCGCGGCGGCGATCACTCGTGCCCCGAGCTCGAGGAGCACGTGCACTGCCGCAACTGTCCGGTGTTCGCAGCCGCAGGGCGGACGCTCATGGAGCGGCCGCCGCCGCAGGGCTACCTCGCCGAGCAGACGTCGAACGTCGCGGCGGCCGCGCGCCCGGCGCAGCGCACCGACCGTTCGCTCCTGCTCATGCGCCTGGGCGACGAATGGCTCGCCATCGACACCAACGCGGTGGTCGAGGTCATCACCGATCGCACCATCCACCGCATCCCGCACCGCACCACGGGCGCCGTGCTCGGGCTGGTCAACGTGCACGGTCAGCTCCAGCTGTGCGCCTCGCTGCACAAGGTCGTGGGGCTCGCCGAGCCGCCGACCCGGTCGACGACGCGCCGCCTGGTCGTCACGCGGCGCGATCAGGAGCACTGGGTGTTCCCGGCCGACGAGGTGTGGAACGTCGTCGGCTTCAACCGCGACGACGTCGAGCCCGCGCCGATGACCGTGACCGCCGCGCTCGGCACGCACACGCGCGGCGTCGTGAACTGGCAGGACAAGAAGGTCGGCTATCTCTCGATCGAGTCGCTGTACGCGTCGCTGCGGAGGACGCTCGGATGAGCAGGGATGATTATCTCGGCTCGTCGTTGTTCGACATGTTCCAGGCCGACGTGGGCGGACAGGTCCAGTCGCTGGCCAGCGGTCTGCTCGCCGCCGAGCGCGGCGAAGGCGACCTCGAGCGCATGATGCGCGCGGCGCACTCGATCAAGGGCGCGGCGCGCGTGGTCGGCGTCGAGCCGGCGGTGCAGGTCGCGCACGCCATGGAGGAATGCTTCGTCGTCGCGCAGAAGAAGAACGTCACGCTGGGCAGCGTCGCCATCGACGTCCTCCTGCGCGCGTGCGATCTGCTGGGCTCGATCGCCACGACCGCCGAGCGCGATCTGCCGGCGTTCGCGAGCACCCGCGCCGGCGAGCTCGCCGCGATCCTGCGCGATCTGTCGCAGCTCGCCGCCGACCCGTCGCGGGGCGGCACCACCGCGCGCGTCAGCGACGGTCCCTCGCTGATCGCGATGTTCGGCGACGAGATCCGCTCGCATCTGCCGGCGATCGACGAGGCCCTCAACGGCCTCGCCACCGACGCGTCGCCGCGCGAGCGCCTCGACTCGCTGATGACGTCGATCGACTCGGTGCGCGCCGCGGCGCGCATCGTCAACCTCGACGTCGCGATCCGCCTCGCCGACGCGATCGATCAGGTCGTGCTCGCGCTCCAGGAGAAGGAGCTGCCGGTGACGACCGACGCCGAGGTCGTGCTCAAGCGCGGGCGCGACGAGCTGGCGCAGATGGCGAAGGCGCCGCCCGCCGCGCTCGAGCGTCACATCGAGCGCGAGGCGCCGCGCCTCGAGACGCTCATCGGCCTCCTCGACGATCTGCGCCAGGACCAGTCGGGCATCTTCACCGCGCCGACCACGATCATGCGCCTCGCGCCGACCACGCCGACGCCGGCGCGGGGAGCGGAGGCCGCGCCGGCACCGCCGCCCGCGCCCGTCGATGCCGGCCCCGCCCGGCTCGCCGCGAGCGATCGCTTCGTGCGCGTGGCCACCGGGAACCTCGACCGCCTGCTCGGCCTCGCCGGCGAGACGCTGGTCGAGGCGCGCACCATCAGCGACTTCGTGATCGCGCTCGACCGCATCCGCGCGCAGCAGACCAGCCTCGGCGACATGCTGAGCCGCCTCGACCGCGGCACCGGCATCATCGAGCCGCAGACGGTCGCCGACATGCGCGAGGGCATGGCCGCCAACCGCCGCGCCGTCGCCGCCTGCCGCGGCGAGCTCGAGGACCTGGCGCGCCGCTTCGAGGAGATCAGCGCGCGCCTCTACCGCGCCGCGATCGCCACGCGCATGCGCCCGTTCGCCGACGGAGCCAGCGGCTTCGGCCGCCTGGTCCGCGATCTGGCGCGGAAGCTCGAGCGCCAGGTCGACCTGGTGATCATCGGCGAGGATACGCCGGTCGATCGCGACATCCTCGACCGCATGGAAGCGGCGCTCAATCACATGGTGCGCAACGCCGTCGACCCCGGCATCGAGAGCCCCGCCGAGCGCGCCGCCGCCGGCAAACCCGAGCGCGGCCGCGTGCGCCTCGAGGCGCGCCACGCGGCCGGCGTGCTCTCGCTGACCGTCGCCGACGACGGCCGCGGCATCGACGTCGGCAGCATCCGCCGGCTGGTCTCGCAGCGCGGCCTCCTCGACGAGCGCGCCGCCTCGGTGCTCTCCGACGCCCAGGCCATCGAGTACATCTTCATGTCGGGCTTCTCGACCGCCTCCGAGGTCACCGAGATCTCGGGCCGCGGCGTCGGCCTCGACGTGGTTCGCTCGACGGTGCAGGAGCTGGGCGGCTCGGTGCGCACCATGACCGAGCCCGGCAAGGGCACGTCGTTCCACGTCCAGCTGCCGCTCACGCGCTCGGTCACGCGCGCCGTCGTCGTCGAGATCGCCGGCGAGCCCTACGCCTTCCCGCTGCTGCGCACCGACCGCCTGCTCAACATCCCGGCCAACCAGCTCCGCATCGTCGAGGGCCGCCAGTACGTGGTCATCGACGGCGAGAACGTCGGGCTGGTCCAGGCGCGCCAGGTCCTCGACCTGATCGGCGAGAGCAAACACGGCTCGGACGGCATCTCGATCGTCGTCGTCAGCGACCGCGCGCACCGCGTGGCCGTCGAGGTCGACCGCGTGCTCGGCGAGCAGGACCTCGTCGTCCATCCGCTCGATCCGCGACTGGGCCGCGTCGCCGACATCTCGTCGGCGGCCGTGACCGCCGGCGGCGAGCCGCTCCTCATCATCGATGTCGAGGATCTCGTCCGTTCGGTCGTGCGCCTGCTCGCCGCCGGCTCGGCGGTGCGCGTCGAGCGCGACGCCGCGCGCGCCGCACGCGGCCGCCGCCAGGTGCTCATCGTCGACGACTCGCTCACCGTGCGCGAGGTCCACCGTCAGATCCTGGCCAGCCGCGGCTACGACGTCACCGTCGCCGTCGACGGCGTCGCCGCGTGGAACCTCATCCGCGACTCGTCCTTCGATCTCGTCGTCACCGACATCGACATGCCGCGCATGAACGGCTTCGATCTCGTGCGCTCGATCAAGCAGGACCCGCGCCTGCACTCGACCCCGGTGATCGTGGTCTCGTACAAGGAGCGCCCCGAAGATCGCGCCCGCGGCCTGGAGGTCGGCGCCGACTACTACCTCGGCAAGGGCGACTTCCACGACGATGCCCTCGCCAGCGCCGTCCTCGATCTGATCGGGGACGCGACATGAGCGCGACGAGGCGACGATGAAGCTCGCGATCGTCCACGGTGGACTGACCGCGATCGACATGGTGCGGCGCGCGCTCTCGACCGATCGCGAGGTCGAGATCTTGTGGACGGCGGGCGACAGCACGCGCGCGATGGCGCAGGCGCGCCAGGAGCGCCCCGAGGCCGCGCTGGTGTCGGCGTCGCTCGATCGCGCGGCCGTGCTCGTGCGCGTGCTCACCGACGAGCTCGACTGCCCGGTCATCGTCCTCTCCGACGGCTCGTCCACCGCCAAGGCCGGCACCTTCGAGCTCATGAGCGCCGGCGCCGTCGACGTGATCGTCCTGCCCGGCCTCGCCTCGGGCACCGGCGACGCGGCCGCCGTGCGCGGCAAGCTCGCGCTCCTCCGCCGCCTCGCCGGCCGCGACAACGCCAGTCACAAGTCGGTGCCGCCGATGCGCGCGGCGCCGATTCGCCCGGCGATCATCGCGATCGGCGCGTCGACCGGCGGACCGCAAGCGCTCGCCACCGTGCTCGCCGCGCTGCCGGCGCAGCTCGAGGCCGCCGTCCTCATCGTCCAGCACATCGACCCGCAGTTCAGCGAGGGCATGGCGCAGTGGCTGGCGCGCTCGACGCCGTTCACGGTCGAGCTCGCCACACAAGGCGTCCAGCCGCGCGGCGGCGTGGTCTACGTCGCCGCGGTCGGTCAGCACATGGTGGTGGAGACCGACGGCACGCTCGCGTTCACATCACGGCCGCGCGAAGCCGCGCACAAGCCGTCGATCGACGTGCTGTTCACGAGCCTCATCAAGCGCTCGCGCCCCGGTGTCGCCGTGTTGCTCACCGGGATGGGGCGAGACGGCGCGCAGGGCCTCGCGCAGCTGCGCGCCGCCGGCTGGCGAACGATCGCGCAGGACGAGGCCACGAGCGTCGTCTACGGCATGCCCAAGGCAGCCGCGGAGCTGAAGGCCGCGGCCCACGTGCTGCCGCTTCCGCAGATCGGGCCGGCGATCGTGCGCCTCGTCGAGGAGCTCGATCGCCCGCCGCCGCGGCCCGCGTGAATCAGACGCCGCCGTAATAACGCGCGAAGACGACGAGCGACGTCAGGTCGCCCGCGTTCTTCAGATCGTCGCTGACGGTCACGCCCACGTCGAGCGTCTGGCTGTTGTACGCGGCGGTCAACGCCAGCGGGATGCTCGCGTCGAAGATGAACGCGCTGTCGCCGGCGTCCTCGTTGATCGCGAAGGTCGCGAGCGTCGTGTCGAGCTGCGCGTAGAACGTGGGCGCGGCCTGGAACAGGAAGCCGACCGGCACGCCGAAGGTGATCGGCTTCGCGTCACCCTCGAGGGCAACGGAGAGGTGCGTCGCCGGCATGACGATCGCAAACTTCGGCGCCAGCGTGTACTGCAGCTGCAGACCCGCGACCAGCGGCGCGAGGCCGCCGGGATCGAGGTTGTAACCGAGGTCGGCGCGCGGAACGATCTCCAGCTTGCCACCCGCGGCGCCACGCACGGCCGCGTAGCCCACGCCGACGCGGAGCTGGCCTGCGTTGGAAGGATCGAGGACGTACGTGTACGCGCCGTAGACCTCGAGCTCGTCGCTGATACCGTAGTTGCCGTTGACGCCGAGCGCGAAGGTCTTGAACGGCTTCAGCTCGAGGCCGTCGAGACCAGGGAGCGCGGAGAAGGCGGCCCCCGCCGCGAAGCTGCTGGCCGGCATGGTGAGCGGGCGGTTGATGTTCTCGGGCGTCCAGACGGTCTCGGCGCGCGCGTCGTCGGGACAGGCCAGGATGGCGGTCGCGACTAGGGCAGCCGCTGCAAAGAGAGTCTTGGTCGTCATTCGATCCTCCTGCAGCCACGCTACGCGAAAGATCTCGAGGCGCGAGCGTTCCGCTCGGCTGAATACCGCCCACACCCGCGTTCACGTTCGAATTAGCGTGGGCGCCACGGCGCCGTTACAACGGCGAAACATCGGCTAGTACTT
This sequence comes from Kofleriaceae bacterium, assembly GCA_035525615.1. Lineage (GTDB taxonomy): Bacteria > Myxococcota_A > Polyangia > Haliangiales > Haliangiaceae > UBA2376. The sequence goes on from DATLEB010000146.1 coordinate 5,463, forward strand.
CGGCGCGGCGCGGAACGCGAACGGATAGTTGATCGTGGTCTGGCCGTCGCTCGCGGGGAAGCGCAGACGGGAGATCACCTCCCCGACGCACGCGTCACCGGGTCCGCTGTCGCCGCCGCGCGCGATCGTGGCGCTGCTGATCTCGCCGCTCGGCTCGATCGTCATGCGCACGACCACCGTCCCGCTCATGCCGTGTTCCTCGGCGCACGCGGCGACGCGCGACTTCGCGCGGCCCAGGACGCGCTGGATGACCTCCTTGGCGAGGCGACCCGGCTCGGGGACCGGCACCGGCGGCTCGGGCGTGGGCTCCGGCTCGGGCGGCTTCGGCGGCGCCGGATCCGGCGTGGGCGCGGGCGTCGAGCGCGGCTTGCACTTCGCGACGACCTTGACGAGCTGCTCGGCGCCATCGCCCCACATCTCGACGGTGTGGGCGGCGAGCTTCTTCGCCGCCTTGCAGTCGCCGTCCTTGATGAGCGCGGTGAGCTTCCCTTTCGCCTCGTCGATCGCGTGCGGCCGCGCGAACGCGATCAGGTCGTCGGCCTGTGAGCGCGCGGAGTCGCCGTCCTGGGTGCCGTCGTAGATCGCGTCGAGCTCGCGCCGCGCGTCGACCCACTGGTGCTGCGCGAGGTGCTCGCGCAGACGCTCGAGCGCGGCGTCCATCGAGCCCGCCGCGACGCCCCCATCGATAGGAGGATCGGGTACGGCGACGGCCGCGTCGAACGCCGAGCTCGGAGGGAGCTCGACGACGACCGCCGCGTCGACTCGACCGCCCGCGCCGTTCGTCCGCGTGTCGTCGCCGCCCCTCGAGAGCGCGACCACCGTGATGACGCCGGCCGTCGCGACGGCGATCGCCGCGATCGCCACGAACAGACCGCGGGGCCCTCGCGCACGCGGCGCGTCGGGCTCGGTCGCGTTCATGCGCGCGCTCGCCGCGGACGACAGCGTCGTCGGCGCGCCCGGAGCGCTCGGCATCGTCCGATCGAAGCCGCTGACGGGCGCGTACGGCGACGGCGACGGTGACGGACCCGGGATCGTGTCGGCGATGTGCCCGGGCGGCAGCGACGTCGCGCCGGCGCGCGCCAGCGCCGCGGAGAGCTCGTCGGCGGTCTGGAAGCGTTCGTCGGGCTTCTTGGCCAGGAGCCGCGCCACGATCGCCTCGACCTCCGCCGGCGCCTCGGGCGCGAGCGACCGTAGCTCCGGCGGCGCGACGTAGAGGTGCATGCCGATGAGCCCACCCACGCCTTCGTGCACGAACGGCACGCGGCCCGTGATCATCTCGAACAGGATGCAGCCGAGCGCGTAGAGATCGGTCCGGTGATCGACCTGGCGAGCGCCCTCGCACTGCTCGGGCGACATGTAGAGCGGCGTGCCCATGATCGCGCCGGTCGTCGTGCGCGACACGCCGCCGTCGGCGGCGAGCTTGGCGATGCCGAAGTCGAGCAGCTTCACGCGCTCACCACCGGCGACCTCGATGTCCGGAACGAGGAAGACGTTGTCGGGCTTGAGATCGCGGTGGACGATGCCGGCCTTGTGCGCGGCCGCGAGGGCGTTCGCGATCTGCCGCGCCACGGTCAGCGCGTTGGCGACCGGCAGCCGGCGGAGGCGGCGCAGGCGCGCGGACAGCGACTCGCCGTCCATGAGCTCCATGACGATGTAGGCGCTGCCGTCGGGCGACCATCCGAAGTCGTAGATCTCGACGATGCTCGGGTGATTGATCGCGGTCGCCGCGCGCGCCTCGTTGAAGAAGCGCTGCACGTGGTCCTGGTTCCGCGACAGCTCGGGCAGGAGCACCTTCACCGCGGCGCGCCGGCCGAGGAGCCCGTGGACGGCCGCGTAGACCGCGCCCATCCCGCCGCGGCCCAGCTCGCGCTCGATGGTGTAGCTGCCGAGGCTCTGGCCGAGCACGGCACGACAGTAGCAGGAAGGCGCCCTTCACGATTCCGACCGGCGGTCGATGTGGTGGTCATGCCCGTCGCGTCCCGCGCCCTGCTCGTCCTCGTGTGCCTGGCCGCATGCGTGACCCCGCCCGACGACGATCCGGGCCTGGAGCTCGACGCTGGCGTCGTCGCGGACGTCGATGCCAGCGCGGGCACCGACACCGACACCGACGCCGCGACCCCACCCGCGAACGTGGAGCCGACGGCGGCCGCGCGTCCGGCCATCGCCGGCGGCGCCGGCACGCAGCTCGTCGTGTGGGATACGCACCGCAACGGAACCACCGACATCTACGGCGCCCGCCTCGACGCGAACGGCCGGGTCCTCGATCCCGACGGCCTCTCGATCGCGGTCGCGCCCGGCACGCAGATCACCCCGCGCGTCGCGTTCAACGGAACGCTCTTCCTGGTCGTGTGGAAGGACAACCGCGCCGGGCGCGCGTCGATCGTCGGCGCGCGCGTGCGCCTCGACGGCACCGTGCTCGATCCCGCCGGTGTCGTCATCGCCGCCGACGGCGGCACGACGCAGCTCCCCGACGTCGCCTCCGACGGCACCGACTTCCTCGTGGTGTGGGAGGGGCCCTGCGCGGGCTGCGTGCACGGCGTGAGCGGCGCGACGGTCAGCGGCGCCGGCGTGGTCGGAGCGGCGCGGCGTCTCGCGCCCGTCGATGCGCTGTCCTACACGCCCGCGGTCGCGTACAGCGGCGGCACGTACCTCGTGACGTGGGCCGCCGTGAACGCGAACGGCGATCACGACGTGCACGGTCGCCTCGTGTCGCGCTCCGCCGCGCCCGGTGCGGACGTCGCGATCGCGGCCGCGCCCGGGAACCAGATCATCCCGGCCGTCGCCGGCAACGGCGCCTCCTTCTTCGTGGTGTGGCAGGACACGCGCAGCGGCGACGTCCAGACCTACGGCGCGCGCGTCGCCGCCACCGGCACGGTCCTCGATGGCAGCGGCCTCGCGCTCTCGACGAGCGGCCGCTGGCACGACCGTCCCGCCGTCGTCCACACCACCGCGGGCTACGTCGCCAGCTGGACCGAGCCGTCGGGCGCCGACGACGTCGTCGTGTGCACGCACCTCGTGGGCGCCGGCGGTGCGCCGTCCGCCACCAGCCGTTTCTTCGCCGCGGCGTCCGCGGGCGGCTCGCCGCTCGACGACGACAAGCAGCTGGTCCTCGCCGCCGCCGGCGATCGCGTCACCGTCGCGTGGCAGACCAGCTGGGAAGGCGACTTCACGGTCGTCGGCGCGCGGATCAGGGCCGCGAACGAGGTGCTCGCCGCACCCGCGACGCTCTCGACGTCGCTCGTCGTCCCCTGAACGAGGTGCGCGAGGTGAGCGACGTGAACGCGAGGCCCAGCACCGCGAGCGCCAGCGCCGCGAGCGCGCCGCGTGGCTCGGTGCCGCCGGCATCGCAGCCTCCGGTCTCGACGCCGGCCGTGTCGAGCTCGTCCACCACCTCACCGTCGCCCTCGAGCTCGTCGTCGCCATCGCCGCCCGACGCCGGCATGGTCTCGACCATGCTGTGCAGCAGCCCCGAGATGACGAAGTTGGAGCCGCTCGCATCGACACACACCTTGATGGTGTGGCGCCCGTTCACGGGGTCGCCGCCGTCGCCGCGATCACCGTTGACGATGAAGCTCGCGCAGCGGCCGGCCTGAGCCGGCCCCTGGATCACGTTGCCGCTGCAGCTCGCGGGATGTTGCGTGAACTGGGCGTGCGTCTTGTCGACGATGCACAGCTCTCGCCCGGAGCGCTTGGGCAGGATGATGGTCTTGGTGGTGCCCGGGGGCAGCTTGGCATCGACGCGAACGCGCGGCCGGTTGTTGCCGGCGTCGTCGACGGTGATGGTGATGTCCTGACCCGGCAGGGGCGTGGTGCCGGGGGGCAGCACCACGGTGAAGGCGTCGCCGTTCTCGGTCGTGACGCCGACCGTCGTGGTGCCGTTGGCGTTCACGGTCGTCGTCGTGGACTCCTCGTTGCCGGCGACGGCGATCGGCTCGCCGCCGACGTTGGCGCCGAACACGGTCAAGCGGTGATTGCCGCTGTCGGTGACGATCAGGCGGTCGTTGATGGGATCGTAGTCGAGCCCCATCGGGAGGATGAGGCGATCGCGCGCAGTCGCGCCGCCGAGCGCGACGAGGTTGGGATCGTATCCGGTCGCCAGGTTGCCCTGACCGAGCACGCGCGTCGCGGCCTCGCCGTTCGTGATCGTCGCGACGTCGAACGCCAGGATGCGGTGGTTGGCGGCATCGGCGACGTACAGCACGTCGTGCCCCTCGTCGATCTCGACGCTGGCGCCGTAGACGCCGAGCCCACACGCGTTGGTGTTCTGCTCGCCGCTCGCGCCGCCGCCGCACGCGGTGTTCGTGGTGGCGGTGGTGAAGTTGGGCTGACCGAGCACGCGCGACGCCGCCATGCCGGTCGCGAGCGACGTCGTGTTGAACACGAGCACGCGGTGGTTGTCCGCGTCCCCGACGTAGACGAAGCCACCGGGATCGACGCTGAGCGAGGTCGGGCTCGCGAGCCCGCACGCGCTGGCGGCACCGGCGCTCGCGCCGCCGCACGCGGTGTTGGCCGTGGCGCGCGTGAGATCGGGTTGACCGAGCACCGTGGCCGCGGCCATGCCGTTCGTGATCCCGGCGGCGAGGTTGAACACGACCACGCGATGGTTGTCGGTGTCGGCGACGTAGAGCCGCTGCGTCGCGGCGTCGTACTCGAGCTCCGACGGGAACGACAGGCCGCAGGCGTTGGTGGTTCCGGCGGTGGCGCCGCCGCAGGCGCTGTTGCGCGCGTCGCTCGTGAAGCGGGCCTGGCCGAGGACGTACTGCGCCGCCATGCCGTTGGTGATCCCCGCGGCGAGGTTCCACACCAGGACGCGATGGTTGTCGGGATCCGCCGCGAACAGGCGCTGGCGCACGCCGTCGTACGCCACCGCGTACGCGCGGCGGACGCCGCACGCGTTCACCGCCGTGGTGCAACCGGCGGCCGGGTTCTGCGAGTTCTGGTGACCGTACGGCGCGGTCGCGTCGGCGCCGCCGGTGGTGAAGTCGGGCTGACCGAGCACGAACGCCGCGGCCAGGTTGGTCGGGATCCCGCTGCTGGCGTCGAACACCAGATAGCGATGGTTGTGCAGATCCGCGACGAAGACGCGCTCGTTGGCCTCGTCGTAGTCGATGTCCGTCGGCACGAACAGCCGCGTGCGCGACGTGCCACCGCCGAAGAAGTCGTCGACCGCGAAGTCGACGAAGCCGCTCACGAAGTCCGGGCGGCCGACGACCTCGTTGGCGCGCGCGCCGTTCGTCATCGGGAACGCGTGGGCGCTCGCCGCCGCCAGGAGCAGAGCACCGACCGTGGTCAGGGCCCGGGGAGGACAGTGCATCCGCCCACGATATCGCCCTACCGGGGTGAGCCTGGGGTAGCGATCGGGTTCGGAATCGATAACACCACGGGGAGGTGGTCCGACACGTAGGACTCGTATCGCACCATCTGCTGATCGAGGCGCGGGATCACGGCGCGGGCACCTCCGACCTCGTCCGCGAGCCCTGCGGTGGTGACGACGTGATCGATGACGCGGCCGCTCGGGATGTAGCTGGCCTCGCCGGCGAGCGCGGCTTCCTGGCTGCGGAAGCGATAGCGATCCGGCGCGCCGAGCATGGGCGCCATGACCTCCATGCCCCAGGTCGTGTCGACGGTCTCGTTGAAGTCGCCGAGCAAGATCACCTCGTCCTCGCCGCCGCCGTCGATCTGTGTGCGGAGGTAGGCGTCGAGGCTCGACATCGCCGCGGCGCGACGCTCGCCGTCCTCGGGCGTCACCCCGGCCTTGAGGTGCACGCCGATCAGATCGACGCCGAGCGCGCCGGCGGTGATGTGGAGCTTGAGCGGCGGACGCGGGAAGCCGTAGGTCTGGCCGGTGAAGAGCAGCTCGGGCTCGCCGGCCGTGACGAGGTCGCTGCGGTAGAGGATGCCGATCTTCTGGTACTCGGTCTCCGAGTAGCGGTGCGACGAGAGCACGCCCTCGTGCAGCGGCAGCTGCGCGACGATCTCGTTCCACGCGTTCACGCTCGCCACTTCCTCGACCACGACGATGTCGAGCTCCATGCTCGTGATCAGATCGACGACGAACGCCGCGGTGCGCTCGTCCTTGGGGAACCACTCGAGGTTCCAGCAGGCGATGTCGAGCGTCGCGTCCGTGCCGACGGGCGGCACCAGGTCGCCGTTGGGGCCGCGATACGCGTCGGGTCCGGCGGCGTCGGTGGGCGCCGCATCGGTGCCGAGGTCACACGCCGCCGTGAACAGCAAGCATGCGAGGAGCGCGCGACGCACGAACGGGGCGTACCACGCCTCAGGACGCCGGAGCCAGCCCTCTTTTGCGAACGATGGCGCGCGCCAGACGGATGCCGTCGAGCGCCGCGGACACGATGCCGCCCGCATAGCCCGCGCCCTCGCCGCCAGGATACAGCCCGCCGAGATCGGGGCTCTCGAGGCTCGACGGATCACGCGGGACGCGCACCGGGCTCGACGTGCGCGACTCGACTCCGACCAGCACGCCCTCGTCGGAGACGAAGCCACGCAGCGTGGTGCCGAACGCCTTGATGGCGTGACGGAGGCGCGCGGAGAGATCGAGCCCCGACGCGTCGAGCACCGCGGCGATGTCGGTCGCGAGCAAGCCCGGCTCGTAGCTGGTGCGCGGCGCCGTCGACGAGGCGCGGCCGCGCACGAAGTCGGTGGCGCGCGTGGCGGGCGCGCGCAACGCGCCACCTCCGGCGGTGGCAGCGGCACGCTCGATGCGGCGCTGCAGCTCGATGCCGCCGAGCGGACCGCCCAGCCCGATGCGCGCGAGATCGGCGAGCTCGACGCCGACGACGATGCCGCTGTTGGCGAACGGCGAGTCACGGCGCGAGAGGCTCATGCCGTTGACGACGACGCCGTCGGGCTCGGTGGCGGCGGGAACGATCCAGCCGCCCGGGCACATGCAGAAGGAGAAGACGCCGCGGCGGCCGCCCTCGCCCTCCGTCTGCTGCACGAGCTTGTACGGCGCGGCGCGCAGCTTGGCGTGACCCGCGTACGCGCCGTACTGCGCCTGATCGACCAGCGGCTGCGGGTGCTCGATGCGGACGCCGACCGCGAACGGCTTGGCCTCGAGCACGACCCCAGCGGCGGCGAGCCAGTCCCACACGTCGCGCGCCGAGTGGCCGGTGACGACCACGACCTCGCGCGCCGCGAGCTCGCGACCACCGCCGAGGCGCACGCCGGCCACGGCGCGACGGCCGCCGCGCTCCTCGACGAGCAGTCCCTCCGCGCGCGCCGGCATCTCGAAGCCGACGCCGTATCCCGTGAGCTGCTGGCGCAGCGAGGTGATCACGCGCGGCAGCTTGTTCGAGCCGATGTGCGGGCGCGCGTCCACGAGGATGTCGCGCGGCGCGCCGTGCACGGTGAGCGTCTCGATCACGTCGCGCACGTCGCCGCGCTTGTGCGCGCGCGTGTAGAGCTTGCCGTCGGAGTACGTGCCGGCGCCGCCCTCGCCGAAGCAGTAGTTGCTGTCGAGATCGACGACGCCGTGCTGGGTGAGCCCCTTGAGATCGCGGCGGCGCGCCTGCACCAGCTTGCCGCGATCGAGGACGATCGAGGCGACGCCGTGGCGCGCCAGCTCGTGCGCGCAGAACAGGCCGGCGGGGCCGGCGCCGACGATGACGACGGGGTCGCCCTTCACCTCGCGCGGCGGCGGCTGGCCCAGCGGCTCGGCCCGCGCGGGGCGCACGCCGACGGTCAGGTGCAGGCGCACGCGGTGGCGGCGCGCATCGATGGCGCGTCGACGCACCTCGAGCGGCGGCAGCTTCTCCGGCGCGATGCCGAGGCGCGAGCCCACGGCGGCGGCGATCGCGCGCTCCTCGTCGGGCGCGTCGAGCTCGAGATCGATCTCCAGCTCGTCGTCGGGGCCGAGCGGATTCACGGGCACCGGGCGCCGCCCTCGTGGACCGTGACCGCGTCGAGCCCGAGCCGCAGGTCGAGCGTGCGGTACGCGGCGCGCAGGCCGACGAACCAGTCGATGTGCAGGTCGACGATGCCGCCGCCGGTATCGGCGGCGAGCACGCACCCGTCGTGCACGAAGTCGCCCCACGGGGCGTCACCGGGGACCAGCTCGCCGTCGAGCTCCGGGACGTACAGCGCCGTACCGTACGCGATGACGTCGCGATCGACGGCGATCGAACGGAACGGCACCAGCGGCCGGTTCTGCACGCCGATGCCCCACGGATACATCGCGCCCGCCTCGACGAAGCACGGCGAGCGCGGGCAGCCGCACGTGCCAGCGACGTTGAGCAGCCGCCCGTCGATGAGGCGCCCCGTGCCCTCGAGATCGATCGCGTCGGCGAACCCGGGCGTCACGGTCTCGAGCACGTCGCACGAGGCGTCGTACAGCTCCTCGCTCGCCGTCCCCGGATAATCCTCCTCGGAGGCGACCCAGTAGTACGTGAGCTGGAAGCTGCCGAGCGACGGCCCGGCCTCCGGTCGCGGCGCGTCGAGGCCGACCGCGTCGTCGGCGACCCCGCCGTCGACCGTGTCGCCCGTCGTACCTCCGCCACAGGCGGCGAGCAGAACGATCACGGCTGTGGCCCCGCGCATGAGGGGCCCATCCTGCCGCGAGCCGTCCTCTCAGGGCAAGAGCAGGTCGCCACGCGCGACGAGCACGGCGCGACCGCCGAGCTTGACGCGATCCCCGGCCATCTCGACCGCGAGCTCGCCGCCGCGCTTGCTGACCTGGCGCGCCGACATCGTCGTCTTCCCGAGGCGCGTGGCCCAGTACGGAGTGAGCGTGCAGTGCGCCGAGCCGGTGACCGGATCCTCGTCGATGCCGTGCTGCGGCGTGAAGTAGCGCGAGACGAAGTCGACGCTCGGCCCGTCGACGGCGGGGTCCGCGGGCGCGGTCACGATCACGCCCTCGGTCGGCAGCGCGTTCACGGCGCGGAAGTCCGGCGCGAGCGCACGCACCGTCGCGGCATCGTCGACGACGACCATCAGGTTGCGCGAGCGCCACAGCTCGCGCGGCGTCGCGCCGACCGCGCGGCCAGCGGCGGCCACCAGCGCCGCGTCGTCCACCCGCTCGGGCACGCGCGCCGGGAAGTCGAGCGTGAAGATCTGGCCGTCCGCCACCGTCGTGCGCGTGACGTCGAGCGGTCCGCTCTTCGAGTGGAAGCGCACCGACGTGCGCGCCGGCTCGAGCTGCGTCATCAGCACCGCCGCCGTCGCGAGCGTCGCGTGCCCGCAGAGATCGACCTCGCACGCCGGCGTCATCCAGCGCAGCCGGAACCCGGCGACCCCGTCGACCGTCTCCGGCACGAAGAACGCGGTCTCCGACAGCGCCATCTCGGCGGCGATGGTCTGGAGCGTGGCGTCGTCGAGCCACGCCTCGAGCGGCATCACCGCCGCAGGATTGCCACCGAACGGACGCGACGTGAAGGCGTCGACCACGAAGTACTTCATCGTTCGCGTCCCGGACATCAGGCGCTCGCTCTCGATGCGCGACTGCCGCGCGTCAGCTGATCGTGCGCGAGGTGCGCCAGCAGATCGAACGCGCCGAGCACGCGCGGCGTGAGCGGTGCACCGCACGACACGCGCAGACAGCTGGCGAAGCGCTGCTGCCGCGCCGAGAAGATCGGCCCGGGCGCGATCGCCACGCCTCGCGTCAGCGCGCGCTCCTGCAGCACCAGCGCATCGACGGCCGCCGGCAGCTCGATCCACAGCACGAACCCGCCGCGCGGCGCCGACACGCGCGTCCCGTCGGGAAATCGCGCCAGCACGGCCTCGCGATACGCGGCCACCTGTCCGCACACGGCGGTGCGCAGCCGGCGCAGATGGCGATCGTAGCTCCCCGACGAGAGCATCTCGGCGACCGCCATGCAGGTCAGGGTCGGGCACGCCAGCGACTGCGAGAACTTCAGCCGCTCGATCTCGTCCTGGTAGCGGCCGGGCGAGATCCAGCCGACGCGATACCCGGGCGCCAGCGTCTTCGACACCGACCCGCACAGGAGCACGCGACCGTCCTTGTCGAACGCCTTGAGCGGGCGCGGCCGCGTGCCGTCGAAGCACAGCTCGCCGTACACGTCGTCCTCGATCACGGGGATATCGTGACGCACGGCCAGGTTGTAGAGCTCGGCCTTGGCCTCGTCGGGCATGACCGAGCCGAGCGGGTTGGCCGCCGTCGGCATGCACGCGATCGCCCTCACCGGCGTCTGGCGCAGCGTGTCGGCGAGACAGGCGAGGTCGAACCCGGTGCGCGGATGCGCGGGCACCTCGACCACCTTCATCCCCAGCGCCTCGATGGTCTGCAGGATCCCGAAGTAGGTCGGGCTCTCGACCGCGATGACATCGCCGGGGCGCGCCACCGCGCGCAGCGCCAGCGTGATCGCCTCGGTCGCGCCGATGGTGCAGACGAAGTCGTGCTCCGTGAGGGCGCAACCCCACGTCACCGAGCGACGCGCGAGCGCGCGGCGGAGCGTGAGCAGCCCGGGCGGCGTGTCGTCGCGCGCGCCGAGCGTCGAGACCTCACGCGCCAGCGCCGCCGCGATCCGGTTGAGGGACGCCACGCGCAGCGTCGCGGGATCCAGGTACGCCGCGGCGAGCGGCACGACGCCGGGATCGCGCAGCGCGGCGATCAGCCGCCCCACGCCGTCGGAGACCGCGGGGCGCGTCGCGGTCAGCGCCTTGCGCGGCGGGCGCGGCGTCGCTCCCTCCTCCGCTCTCCGCCGGACGAAGAACCCCGACTTCGGGCGCGCCTCGACCAGCCCGGCGCCCTCGAGCACGCCGTAGGCTTGCACGACGGTCGCGACGCTCACGGCGCGGTCCTCGGCGAGCCGCCGCACCGACGGCATCCGCTCCCCGGGCCGCAAGACGCCGCGCTCGATCGCGTCGCCGAGCTCGGCGGCGAGCTGCTCGTAGAGAAAATCGCTGGCGGCGGCGGGCACGGCGAGCACGAGTGTACTTGTCTGCCTCCGGATCGACCATCACAGATGCTGGGTCGGCGGCCGGATCACTGTATCGGTTCATATGGGATCTCTCCTCTTCTGTACTGGTTGGTGGAAATCATCTCTGTCGCTGTCCAAACCCCGGGTGCGTGCCAATCTTCTGGCGTCGTGACACCCGCAGGCGGTCCAGTCGTTTCCGGAGCCGGGGGGCGTGAAGGGCGGGCGGTGCTCTTCGCCGCCCTGGCCGCGGTGTACGTGGTCTGGGGCTCGACCTATCTGGTGATGCGCATCGCGGTCGAGTCGTTGCCGCCGATGCTCATGGGCGCGATCCGGTTCACGATCGCGGGCGGGCTCCTGTTCGTGTTCGGCGTCGCGCGCGGCGCGCAGCGCCCGACGCTGCGCCAGTGGTTCATGGCGCTCCCGATCGGCATCCTGCTGTTCGTCGGCGGCAATGGGCTGGTCGCGATCGGCGAGACCCGCGTCAGCTCCGGCGTCGCCGCGGTGGTCTGCGCGACCATGCCGCTGTGGATGTCGGTGTTCGCCGCGCTCGCGGGCGAGCGGCCGACGGTCCGCGAGTGGATGGGGGTCGCGCTGGGCCTGGCCGGCGTCGTCGTCCTCGTCTCGGGCGCCGAGCTCTCCGCGTCGCCGGTGTTCGCCGCGATCCTCCTCGGCTCGCCGCTCGCGTGGGCGGCGGGCTCGATGCTGTCGCGCCGCCTGCCGGCCGCACCCGGCATCATGGCCGCCGCGAGCCAGCAGCTCATGGGCGGCCTCGCGCTCTTCCTCGTCGGCTTCGGCCGCGGCGAGCGCTTGCCCGCCGTGTGGACGTTCGACGCGATCTGGTCGGTCGCATATCTCGTCGTGCTCGGTTCGTTCGTCGCGTTCACCGCGTACTCCTGGCTCCTCAAGAACGCGCGGCCGGCGCTGGCCACCAGCTACGCGTTCGTGAACCCGCCCCTCGCCGTGTTGCTGGGCGCGGCGCTCGGCGCCGAGCAGGTCGGCACCGCCACGCTCGCCGCCACGCCGCTCATCGTCGCGGCCGTCGTGCTCGTCGTCGTCGGAAAACGTAAATAGGCGTCGTCGCCAGGTCGGCGTCAGCTCTTCGTGACCAGGCGCTCCTGCGCCTTCGCCGCCAGCCGCCCCAGCGCGTCGGTCACGACCCGCGGCGCGAACCGCGTCACGCCCCACGCCACCCACGCCTCGGTCGTCACCGGCCGCACCGCGGTGTCGGTGCCGATCACGTCGATGATGGCGGCCGCGACCGCCGACGGCGGCGTGCCGCGCGTCTTGAACGTCTTGTCGGCGCGCGCGCGCATGCCCTCGCGGTCGGGCGAGAAGTGCGTCTTCTCGATGATGTTGGTCGCGATGAGCCCGGGACAGATCGCCGTGGCGCGCACGCCTTTCTTGGCGAGGTCGGCGCGCATCGACAGCGTCATGCCCAGCACGGCGAACTTGGTCGCGACGTACGCCACCGCCTCGGGCGTGGCGTAGAGGCCGAGCATCGACGACAGGTTCACGATGTGCCCGCTCCGTCGCGCGGCCATCGGCGGCGTGAAGAAGTGGCTGCCGTGGATGACGCCCATCAGGTTCACGCGGAGCGTGCGGTCCCAGTGATCGAGCGGCGTCTCGAGGATGCCGCCCGACTGGCCGATGCCCGCGTTGTTCACGACCACGTCGGCGGCCGGTACGCGCGCGTGCACGGCGTCGGCGAACGCTTTCATCGCCGCCCGGTCGCCGACGTCGACCACCTCGGCGAGCTCGACCTGGTCGCCGAGGTCGGCGCGGATCGCGTCGAGCCCGGCGCGATCGAGGTCGCACAGGAAGAGCCGCGCGCCGCGGCTGGCGAAGGCTTCCGCGGTGGCGCGGCCGATGCCGCTCGCCGCGCCGGTGATGACGACGTTCTGGTCGCGGAATTCAGTGGGGCGCATGGGCCGAGGCTTCCTTGTGGGCCGCCTCGCTCCGGGCGAGCAGCACACCCGCCAGATGATAGTTGTCGTTCTGGTCGGGGTGGAACCCGCGGCGCAGGTACTCGCGCAGGCCGCGCCCGAACACGCGCTCGCTGATCGGCTTGGGCATGTGCTGCCCCGACTTCTTCGCGGCCGCACGGATGGCGCGGAGATGGCGTGCCGCCTCGAGCGGACCGATGCCGTCCTGGCGGAGCAGCATCAAGGTCGCGACCGCCCACCACGACGAGAGCATCACGGTGGCCATCGCCATGCCGGCGACGCGCAGCGCGTACGAGTCGTCGACCTGCTGCAGCACGTCGAACGCGACCGACTTGTGCTCGAGCTCCTCGGCGGCGTGCCAGAGGAGCAAGCTCCGCATCTGCGGGTGCACCAGGTCGAGCGGCATCTCGGTCGCCGCGCCCTCCGCCATGATGGCGGTGAAGTGCTCGGCCGCGGCCGTGGTCGCGAGCCGCAGCTTCGCGCTCGACACCTTCTCGATGCGCGTCGAGAACCAGCCGTAGAACTTCAGGAAGCGATCGATGTCGTAGCCGTGCGAGCGGAGCGTGTCGAAGTAGTCCTCGTGCGCCTTCGCGTGCCGGCCTTCCTGGTTGCCGAAGCCCTTCACGGCCTCGCGCAGCGAGGAGTCCTCGATCTTGTCGAGGAAGTGATAGACCGAACGGACGAAGAAGCGCTCGCCGTACGGGAAGAGGAGGTTGACGCCGTTGGAGATGTGAGTCGGCACCGGGAGGCCGGCGAACCAGTGCTTGGGGACCTTCTCGAAGCCGAGAGGCGGTTTGCGGGGAGTGATGGTGGGGCGAGTCATGTTCGCGTTCGCGTCCTTGCAACCATCCTGGGTCGGTATTGACCGTCAGTCAATAGCAAATCGTTCAATAGCCGGATCCATCAATCATCGTGCGTGTTTCTGAACATCTTGCGCGCGCCATCTCGAACGCGGTACGAGTGGGGGATGGCGATCCTTCGTGGGATCCGTAAGCGGCGCGCGGCTGCTGCTGGGCGACCCCGCCGGCGGATCCGGCTCGAGAACGATCAGCGGCGCGCGCAGCTGCTCGAGCTGGGCGTGCAGGCGTTCTCCGAGCGCACGTACGACGACGTCTCGATCGACGACATCGCCAGGGCGGCCGGCATCTCGAAGGGCCTCCTCTATCACTACTTCCCGACCAAGCGCGATCTGTACCTGGCGGGCCTGCGCGCCACCGCGGCCGAGCTGATCGCGAGCACCAATGCGGCGACCAGCGACATGGCGATGCCGCCGCTCGAGCGCATGCGCGCCGGCCTCGACGCCTATCTCGATCACGTCTCGCGCCACGCGCGCCCGTTCGTCGCGCTCATGCGCGGCGGCATCGGCTCGGACCCCGAGGTCGTCGGCGTGATCGAGGGCGTGCGCGCGACCTACGTGGAGCGTTTCCTCGAGAAGGCCGAAGGCACGCCGCTCGCGGGCCTCCTGCTCTCGAACCGTCCGCTGGTCCGGCTCGCCGTGCGCGGCTGGATCGGCTTCGTCGAGGCGGCGAGCCTCGAGTGGCTGCAGAAGAAAGACGTCGAGCGCGTCGTCCTGCGCAACATGCTCGTCGATACCTTGCTCGCGAGTCTCAAGATCGGCGCCGCCGGTCCCACGTCGGGCACGAAGTAGACCGCCGTAGTCCAGCGGGCACGTGGCACGCGTCGTGAACCTTCGCCCCGCATGGCGAAGACGCAAGCGACCAGCTCCACCGACGACGCGCAGCACCGGGCGCGGCTGCGCGAGATCCTCGACGACGCGCCGGCGGTCCTCCTGACGACGCGCGGGCGAGATCGTCTGCACACGCGCCCGATGGACCTCCAGCGCGTCGACGAAGACGGGACGATGTACTTCTCGACGAGCAGCGAGACCGCGAAGACGTGGGAGATCGAGGCCGATCCGCGCGTCCAGATCGCATTCCAGGGCAAGACCAGGTTCGCGGTCGTGGACGGAAGCGCACGCCTGGTGCAGGACCGCGCGCTCGTCGACGAGCTGTGGAAGGAGGACTGGAAGCTCTGGTTCCCCGATGGCAAGTCGTCACCCGACATCGTGATCGTCGTGGTCGAACCCGAGCGCGGCGAGTACTGGGACATGTCCGGCGCCCAGGGCCTCTCGTTCCTCTTCCGCGCCGCGAAGGCGTACCTGAAGGGCGACGGCGTCGAGACGCGCAAGGAGGATCACGCCAAGGTTCGGCTCTGACGGCGCTCGTACGTGAGCAGCGAGCCGAGCGAGCCGTTCACCTTGGTCTCGAGGCACGCCACGCGATGGAAGCCGGCGTTCTCGACGACCGCGATCGACGGCGTGTTGCGACCGTCGACGATCGCGATCACGCGCGCCAGGTCGCGCGGCCCGAGCAGCCACTCGAGCATCGCGCATACCGCCTCGGTGGCGTAGCCCTGGCGCTGGTAGGCCGGCGCGATCGTGTAGCCGATCTCGGCGGCGTCGGGCGCCTCGCCGAGGACACGCACGCCGAGATCGCCGACGATCGCGCCGGTCGCGCGCTCGACGACGGCGAGCTGGAACCACGGCCCCGGGATGTCGCACGGCGTGCGCACTTGCATCGCGGCGAGGTCGCGCTCGATCTCGCCGGGATCGACCACGCCCCAGCCCTGGAAGCGCGCGACGGTCGGGTCGCGGCGGTACGCGACCACGATGCGCGCTTCCTCGACGGCGAGCGGCCGGAGCATCAGGCGCTCCGCGACGATGGGTGCGAACCCGGACATCGATTGCATGATCGCACGCAACAGTCTCTTGCACGCGCTGGTCTTTCGCCTCACGGGCGCCAGACTCACCTGGAGGTGTCATGAACACGCAACTCACCCTTCGTCGCGCCGCCGAGCGTGGTCGCGCCGACCACGGCTGGCTGAACAGCTTCCACACCTTCTCGTTCGCGGACTACTACGATCCGAAGCACATGGGCTTCCGGGCGCTGCGCGTCATCAATGACGACACGGTCGCGCCGGGCATGGGTTTCGGCGCGCACGGTCACCAGGACATGGAGATCGTGTCGTACGTCCTCGACGGCGAGCTCGCGCACGAGGACTCGATGGGCAACGGCTCGGTGATCCGCCCCGGCGACGTGCAGCGCATGTCGGCGGGCAGCGGCGTACGCCACAGCGAGATGAACCCGTCGAAGTACGAGGCGGTCCACTTCCTCCAGATCTGGATCGTCCCCGATCGGCGCGATCACCAGCCCGGCTACGAGCAGATCGCATTCCCCGCGGCCGAGCGGCGCGGCACGCTGCGTCTGGTCGCGTCACCCGACGGCGCGAAGGGCTCGGTGACGATCCACCAGGACGTGCGGCTCTACGCCGGCCTGTTCGATCGCGGCGAGACGGCGACCCACACGGTCGCGCCGGGGCGACACGCGTGGATCCACGTCGCGCGCGGCAAGGCTCAGGTCGACGGAACCGAGCTGGGCGCGGGCGACGCGGTGTCGACGAGCGCGCCCGGCGACCTGGTGATCACGGGCGACGGCGCCGAGGTGCTGGTGTTCGACCTGGCCTGAACGGCAATGTTCAGCAGGCTGCCCATCGGCGGGGACGGACGCTCGTCGCTGTCGGCGGGCGGTGCGCTCGGATTGCCGAAGCGCGAGATGTGAAGGCGTGCAGGGTCGTGCATGCGAAAGCGACTCCCTCCCCGGGCAGAGGATTCATAGCACCACGCCGCATCGCGCACGAGCAATCGCGTTCGCGCGCGAGATGCACTCCCGCGTGAGATTCCGGAGCGCGCGCGAGCGCTCTCGGATGCCCTCGCAAACGCGCCGCTTGCGTTTCAGATTCGATAGTGTCACCGTAACACTATGCAACCGATCCTCCGTCGAGAGCTCTACCCGGCGGCCTTGCTGTCGCTGTATCCGCCGCAGCTCCGGAACGCGAACAAGCAGGTCGTCTGGGATCTGGTTTGTCCGCCCGACTCCGTGCACGCGGGCACGCTCGAGCTGACCCGATGGTCGGAGGTCGGACTACCGGCGACCGTCGCGCTGGCGGCGACCGAGGCGGTCGTGGTGCCGGACGTCTACGACTACGGCAACGAGCCCGGCGTGTGGCACGTGAACTTCGCCGACCCCGAGCTGTTCGTGGCGTACGGGTCGAGCCTGCTGGCGCAGGACGAGCTGCAATGCGCCGAGCATCCGGTGCTGTGCTCCGTGCGCGAGTGGATGCGTACCGAGAAGCTGCCGGCGCGCACGGAGGAGGACGGCGCGGCGACGCCGGTGCTGATCGCAGGCGTGGAGCGGCGCTGCGCGCTCGACACGCGCGTCCTGTACGGCAACCGCTTCGCGGCCGCGTCGCCGTCGACGGTGCGCGAGCACACGCGCGTCATCACGCCGCCGACGCGCACGAACCTGATCGCGATCGCCGCGCCCGTGGGATCGGGGCGGTACGCGCGCGAGCAGATCGAGCGCGTCGTGGCGACCGCGTACACCGCGTTCGCGGCGGCGGTGCTCGAGTCGCGCCGGAGGTGGCCGGATGCGCCGGTCGAGGTCCGCACCGGCTTCTGGGGCTGCGGCGCGTTCGGCGGCAACCGCGAGCTGATGACGCTGTTGCAGCTGCTCGCCGCGCGGATGGCCGGCGTGGATCGCGTGCGCTTCTACACCGTGACGGCGAGCGGCCTGCCCGACTTCACGGCCGGCCGTGATGCGCTGGGCGTCGCGGTCGCGGCGGGCGCGTCGGGCGAGCCGCTCGGCGCGCTGCTCGAGCGCGTCGCCGCCCTCGACCACGAATGGGGCGTCGGCAACGGCACGTGAGGTGGAACGGGGCCGCGCGATCGGTTACATCCGGCGCATGGCGAAAGTCACCGGCATCGGCGGCGTGTTCTTCAAGTCGACGGGCGATCACGAGGCGCTCGCCGCCTGGTACCAGAAGAACCTCGGCATCACGTTCGAGTCGTGGGGCGGAGCGATCTTGCGGTGGCCCGACGATCACGGGCCCGACAAGGGGTTGACCGTGTGGCACGTCGCGAAGAAGGACAGCCAGTGGTTCGCGCCGAGCACGTCGAGCTTCATGATCAACTACCGCGTCGACGACATGGCGGGGCTGCTCGAGCAGCTGAAGGCGAACGGCGTCGAGATCGTGAAGGGCCCGGATCGCGAGGACAACGGCGTGTTCGCGTGGGTGCTGGACCCGGACGGCAACAAGGTCGAGCTCTGGGAGCCGGCCGGCGGCGGCTGAGCGCGCGGCTTGACAGCGCTGCTAGCCTGGCGGCGCCATGAAGACACCATCGATCATTGTCGAGATTCGTGCCGCGGAAGGCGGCGATGACGCCAAGCTGCTCGTGACGGAGCAAGCGCGGATCTACCTTCGCCTCGGAGGGCGGAGGGCGCTTTGAGTCCGAGATCGTCGAGGAGAGTCCGGGGCTGACGGTGCTGCGGTTGTCCGGCGCGCGCGCCGTCGAGACCTTTCAGGACGAGAGCGGTGGACATCGCTGGCAGCGCATTCCGCCGACCGAGAAGCGCGGGCGCGTGCACACGAGCACGGTGACCGTCGCGGTGCTGCCCGAGCCGCCGGACACCGTGGTCCGGCTCGACGAGCGTGATCTCGACGAGTCGACCATGCGCGGCTCCGGCGCCGGCGGCCAGCACCGCAACAAGACCGACTCGGCGGTGCGCCTCGTACACCGGCCGACCGGCATCGTCGTGCGCGCCGAGTCCGAGCGCGACCAGTCGCAGAACCGCCGCACCGCGCGCGCCGTGCTGCGCGCGAAGCTGTGGGAGCTCGAGCGATCGCGGGTGACAGGCGCACGCGCGGCCGACCGTCGCGCGCAGGTCGGCTCCGGAATGCGCGGCGACAAGCGCCGCACCATCCGCACGCAGGACGACCAGGTGAACGACCACGTCACCGGGCGGACGTGGCGCTACAAGGCGTACGTGCGCGGTGACTGGGAGTAGCGCGCGGGCTGCGCGGCGCCGCGGGCTGCGCGATGCCGCGCGGACGGCGCGATGCCGCGGGGCGGACGATGCCGCGCCGGGCGGCGCCGATGCCGCGCCGGGCGCGCCGATGCCGCGCCGATGCCGCGCCGGGCGGCGCCGTCAGCGGCCGGGGAGGTGCTTGTCGAGGCACTCCTCGTAGTCGTCCTCGTCGTTCGCCTCGACGGCGCAGCGCATGAGCTCGGGGTTCGGCCGCTCGCGCTTGCAGAAGTGGAGCTGCCCGTCGACCGCGCGCTTGTCGGTCCAGAACCTCCGCTTCTGCTCGCTCTTCGAGTGTTTCATGATGCCCGCGACGTGGCTCACCGCCTGCTCGCACGTCACGACCCGCTCCTCGCAACCCGCGAGGGCGAGCAGCAGTGCCGCGGCGGCCGCGGCGATGGCGGCGGGGACGGCGGTGGCGGCAGCGGCGGGGACGGCGGCGGAGGGGACCGCGGAACCGAGAGACGCAGAGGTGCGGCGGAACATGCGACGCACTGTACGCGCGCGCCACGCGCGGCCGCCCACGAATAGGCGAATGCGAGCGCCGCACGCGCCGACGGCGCGATCGTCGTCGAGTCGGCCATGCGAGCACGACGGACGACGACCGACGACGAGCTCGCGCCGCCAAGTGCTCGGCGCGAGGCGGCGCCGTCACCTCGTGATCATCACGCTCATCCGTTGGCGCCGGGAACCTCGTCGAATGCGAGGAGCCCGTGTTTGCGCCAGCCGATTCGAAGCAGCCATGACCGCGGGGTCGCCGTCGGCCGCGCTCGGCGACGCAGGCGCGTGAGCCAGTCGGCGTCGTTCTTGATCGGCGCCTTCCAGCCGTCGAACCAGGGGGCGCTCGAGAACGGGTCGACCCAGTATCGCGCGAGCTTCTCGCCGCGCTCGGCGGCGTGGTGCCGCGCGTTGAGCAGGACGTAGCGCAGCACGTTGCGCACCTGGAGCGGCTTCGTGAGGACGCGCACGTGAAAGCGCTCCTTGAAGAGCTTTCCGCTGCGCCCCAGGACCTTGTTGATCGCGCGTGCCAGTCGGACCGCGAGCCCCTGCAGTCCTCGAGCGAGGGCGGTACGTCCGCTCGCCTCGACCACGAAGTGCATGTGGTTTCCGAGCACGTTGAACTCGACCACGCGAAAGTCGTCGCCGTTCGCGAACCTCGCGAGCCGGTCGCGCACGACCTCGAGCACCGCCTCGCGTCGCAGCGAGCGCACCCCTTCGGCGATCCGCCACGTCACGTGCAGCGGCTCGCGGGACGTGAAGTCCTCGCGCACGACATGCGCCACCCTCTTCCGCCCACGTGGTCGGCCCGCGCCCGGCCGCCATCCGCCGTGCTTTCCATCCGGCTTCCGCGCCTCGTCCAGCGTCATCTGAACCGGCAGCTTCCGCGCCCGCCGCGTCGTTGTCCCCTTCCTCGTCGTGCCGTTCCTCGTCGTGCCGTTCCTCGTCGCCATGACCTCGCCCCAGACTTGATTCTGGGCACTGTTCTACCAGAGCCCTCTGACACCCTTCCCCGTCGAGATTCCACGCGCCGGGGTCGCTTCGGGATCGCGACGCCCTTTCGGTTCGGTGACGCACGCCCCCCGCGGTTCGCGCGAAGGTCAGCGCGCGGCCCTTGCGCGAGCACGCCCTGCGCTCCACGGCGCCGGCGCGGCCCTCGCGCGAGCACGCCCTGCGCTCCACGGCGCCGGCGCGGCCCTTGCGCGAGCGCGCCCTGCACTCCACGGCGCCGGCGCGGCCCTTGCGCGAGCACCGCACCGCGCTCGCGACAACGGCAGGCGCCCGCGCGGCGTTGCAACGGCGCGGCGCGGCCCGCGCGGTTCGCGCGAAGGTCAGCCGGCGCGGCCATTGCGCGAGCGCGCACTACGCTCCACGGCGGCGGCGCGGCCATTGCGCGAGCACGCCCTGCGCTCCACGGCGCCGGCGCGGCCGTTGCGCTTGCATCGCACCGCCCTCACGACAACGGCAGGCGCCCGCACGGCATTGCAACGGCACGGGCGCCCGCGGTTCGTTCGAAGGTCAGCCGGCGCGGCCCCTTGCGCGAGCACGCCCTGCGCTCCACGACGACGCTAGTCGAGGTCCTCGGCCGCGAGGCCCGGCATCACGGCCCACGGGTGGCGGCGGATGCCGTAGACGGAGACGACGGGTGGCGGGAAGGTCGGGTCGGCGAACGCGCCGACGGGGACGGCGATCATGCCCGGGAGGGCGTCGCTGTCGTAGTACACGGTGGCGCCGCAGGTGGGGCAGAAGCGGAAGGTCGCGGTGCTGCCCTCGTCGCCGACGAGCGGGTACTCGGACGCGAGGCCTTCGATGGTCACGCGATCGGCCGGCCAGCGCGCCTGCACCGCGAAGACGCTGCCGCTGCGGCGCTGGCAGGCCAGGCAGTGGCACATCGAGACGCGCAGCGGCTCGCCCGCGCACGTCACGCGCAGCTGGCCGCACGTGCAGGAAGCCGTTCGCATGCGCGGCAGCGTATCGCAGACGCCGCCGGCCTGCGCAGACGCCGCCGCCCGGCGCACACGCCACGGCCCAGACGCCGGCGACCCAGACGCCGGCGACCGCGCAGGCGGAGACACTGGCGCACCGCCCACGGGCGGGTCGCTAGTGCGCTTCGCCGCCAGCGACGGCGTTGTCGACGGCGCGCCAGTCGACGACCATCGAGGGCTCGCGCAGGAACTCGTCGGGATTCGCGACCGCAAGCGCGACCCGCAACACCTCGTCCATGTGCTTCGCCGGCACGATGGTGAGCTCGCCGAGCACGGACTCGGGGATGTCCTTCAGGTCCTTCTTGTTGTCCTCGGGGATGATCACGGTCGTGACGCCGGCGCGATGCGCGGCCAGGATCTTCTCCTTGAGCCCGCCGATCGGGAGCACGCGGCCGCGCAGCGTGACCTCCCCCGTCATCGCGATGTTCTGGCGCACGGGCACGCGCATCAGCGCGGACGCGACGGCCGTGGCCATCGTGATGCCCGCGCTCGGGCCGTCCTTCGGGATGGCGCCCTCCGGGAAGTGGACGTGGATGTCGGTCTTGGTCTGGAAGTCACGAGAGAGGCCGAAGCTCTCGCTGCGCGAGCGGATGTAGCTCATCGCTGCCTGCGCGCTCTCCTGCATGACGTCGCCGAGCTTGCCGGTCAACGTCAGCTTGCCCTTGCCGGGCACCACGGTGACCTCCGTCGGCAAGAGGTCGCCGCCGAACATCGTCACGGCCAGGCCGTTGCACAGACCGATCTCGTCGGCCAGCTCGCGCCGGTTCTCGCGGTACTTCTCGACGCCGAGGTACGTCGGCAGGGTCTCGCCGGTGACGGCGTAGCTCGCGTCCGCCTTGCGGCCGGCCGACAGCCACTCCTTGGCGATCTTGCGGCACACCGTCGCGATCTCACGCTCGAGGTTACGGACGCCCGCTTCCTTGGTGTAGCGGTGGACGATCATCGTGAGCGCTTCGTCGCTCCACGTGACCTTCAGATCCTTCACGCCGTTCGATTCGCTCTGCTTGGGAATCAGGTACTGGCGCGCGATCGCGATCTTCTCCCACTCGGTGTAGCCCGGCAGCTCGATGATCTCCAGGCGGTCCTGGAGCGGCAGCGGGATCGAGTGCTGCGAGTTGGCCGTCGTGATGAACATGACGTCGGCCAGGTCGTAGTCGAGATCGAGGTAGTGATCGTTGAAGGTGTGGTTCTGCTCCGGGTCGAGCACCTCGAGCAGCGCCGCGGCCGGGTCGCCGCGGAAGTCCATCGACATCTTGTCGATCTCGTCGAGCAAGAAGACCGGGTTGTTCGACCCGACCTTCTTGAGCGACTGGATCACCTTGCCGGGCAGCGCGCCGATGTACGTCCGGCGGTGGCCGCGGATCTCGGCCTCGTCGCGCACGCCACCGAGCGACTGCCGCACGAAGCGGCGCCCCGTCGCGTTCGCGATCGAGCGCGCCAGCGACGTCTTGCCGACGCCGGGCGGGCCGACCAGGCACAGGATCGGGCCCTTCAGGCGCTCGACCAGCGTCTGCACCGCCAGGTACTCGAGGATGCGCTCCTTGACCTTCTTCAGGCCGTAGTGCTCGTTCTCGAGGATGCGCTCGGCCTCGGCGATGTCGTGGCGGTCCTCGGTCTTGTCCTCCCACGGCAGCGCGACGATCCAGTCGATGTAATTCCGCACGACGGTCGCCTCGGCGCTCATCGGCGACATCATCTTCAGCTTCTTGAGCTCCTTGAGGCAGCGGTCCTTGGCCTCCTTGCTCATCCGCTTCGACTTGATCTTCTGCTCGAGCTCGCTGAGCTCGTTCTTGAACTCGTCGCGGTCACCCAGCTCCTTCTGGATGGCCTGCATCTGCTCGTTCAGGTAGTACTCCTTCTGCGACTTCTCCATCTGCTTCTTCACGCGCGTCCGGATCTTCTTCTCCACCTGGAGAATCTCGATCTCGGCCTGCATGAGCTCGTAGAGGCGCTCGAGGCGCTTCTGCGGCGATGGAGTCTCGAGGAGCTCCTGCTTGTCTTTGATCTTCAGATTGACGTGCGCGACGATCGTGTCGGCGAGCCGTCCCGGCTCCTCGATCGTCTGCACGCTCATCAGCATCTCGGGCGGGATGCGCTTGTTGAGCTTCACGTAGGTCTCGAACACGCCCTGCACCGAGCGCATGAGCGCCGACAGCTCGAGCGAGCGCTCGTCGGGCTCGCCGATGTCCTCGACCTCGACCGAGAAGAACGGCGTGCTCTGCTCGAAGGCGATCACCTTCGCCCGGCCCTTGCCCTCGACCAGCACCTTCACGGTGCCGTCCGGGAGTCGGAGCATCTGGATGA
>DATLEB010000193.1:0-7950 GCA_035525615.1 Kofleriaceae bacterium
TCAGCCGCCTTCGGTCACGCACTGCACTTCGAGCACCGTGCCGAGCGGCGGGGTCGCGCCACCGCGGTTGACCTCGATGGCGAAGCTCTGCGGGTTATCCGCGTCGGCCGGGCAGCCCATCGTGTCCGGGTGGATGCACCAGCAAGGCGTGCCCGCGCTACCCGGGTCGCACGTGGCGCCGGCCTGGATTGCGGTCGAGCACTGCGGGATCACGGTCTCGCTGCGGCTCTGCGCATCGGGGTTGAGCACGTCGACCACCGAGCACTCCGGCTGGAGGCCGTCGATGGTCGGGTTGCGGTCGGCGAGCGGCTTGTCGATGCACGGGTTACCGATCGCGGTCTTCAGCAGCTCGGCGATCTGGATGAGCGCGTCGGCGAGGTTGTCGTTGCAGATCGTCGTGAACGTGTTGCGCTCCGGGAACGCCGTCAGGAACTGCTGGATGCGCACCGGCGGCGCCGCGCCGTCATCGGGGTCGTTGGGGTCGCGCGTGAAGCACGAGCGCTGGACCTCGGGAAGGTTCGGGTCGTTGGTGCGACGGTCCGGGCCGACCGTCAGGTCGCCGGCCACCGAGTCGAAGTTGCCGATGATGCCGGCGACGATGACGAGCTTGGTGTCGGTCTTCAGGTTGCGGAGGAAGTCGATGTAGCGCTGGACCTCGAACTCGTAGACCGAGTTGGGGTCGGGCTGGCAGCCCGTCTTCGGACCGAGCGAGCGCGGGTTTCCGTCGTTGGCGCAGCGAACGCCGAACTCGTGGCAGCGGAACGACGTGCGCGGCCCGAGCTGCGACGAGATGCCGGCGTTCGGATCGCCGAACATCGCGCCCATCTCCGTCGAGCAGTCATCCTCGTCGGCGACGATGATGACGGCCAGGTACGCGTCCGGGCGGTAGAAGCCGGGGTTCTTGCCGGGCTGCAGCGCGCGGTACATCGACTCGAGGTGCATCTCGAAGCCGCAGCCCGTGATGCCGAGCGAGCCCATGCACGTGAAGAGCTGCGCCAGGTCGCCCGTGTAGTTCTTCATGCGCGTCCCGTTGGACTGCGCGATGTCGGAGATGAACGAGCCCTGAAGGCCGAACTGCGACGCGCACGTGTTGCCGGGCGGGCCGGTCAACAGGTTGCCGTCGTCGCCCGAGGCGGGGCAGCCGGGAACCGACTGCGCGCCCGCGGCACCGACGTTCGACGAGATGACGCCGAGGTGGATGTCGGGGAGGCCGCCCTCGATCTGCTGGAGCACGTTGATGAACCCGGGGAAGTTCGCGGTCAGCTGCTGCTGCTCCGCGAGCATCGAGCCCGAGTTATCGACGACGAAGAGGATGTCGAGGTTGCGGTTGATGTTGACCGGGATGCTCTTGTCGAGCACCGGGTCCTGGATCGGATCGACGCGCGAAACTTCGCGGTCGGGGCAGCCCGTGAGTGCCGCGAGACCGGCGATACCGAGTGCAGGAAGTACGAAGCGACGCGTAGACGAGAGCATGAGGCCTCCAGATGCAGAGCTCAGTGCAAGGGGGTGGCCAGCCGAGCGAGTCTAGAACAACAGCAGTGTCGGTAGCTTAGAAATCTCGAACCGAGTCCAGGCTGCCAACTTCGTTGGCACTGCCAACCTGGTTGCGCTCGTCCACCCGCGCGCCGGCATCCTAGATCGAGGCGGAATCGCCGCGCAAGACAGTAACCCTCTCACCACCGGCCGCCCCAGGTGAAAATGGCCCGCCGAAATCGCGCGTGGTAGCTTGGCTGTGCGTTGTCCTCGCTCGCGACCTCGTCGAGCCCGGAGTGGGTCGGGCGCGTCGTGCGAACAGCCCTCCGGGTACTGATGGTGGACCCCGACGAGTCCACCCGGCGAGCGATCCACCTCGCGCTCGAGGGGAAAGAGCCCGCCGAGGTCGACAAGGCGATCGAGCATCTGGTCGAGCAGCTCACCCTTCGACTCGGCCCCGCCGCCCTCGCCCAGGGCGAACGCGGAGACTCGAAGCTCGTCGGCGAGTCGTCCGTGATGGCCGACCTCCGCGCCACCATCGCGCGCGTCTCGCCGCACCGCTCCACGGTACTCATCCGCGGCGAGAGCGGGACCGGCAAGGAGCTCGTCGCGCGCGCGATCCACGACGCCTCGGGCCGCACCGGGCGCTTCGTCGCGGTGAACTGCGGCGCGATTCCGGCGCCGCTCCTCGAGAGCGAGCTCTTCGGACACAAGAAGGGCGCGTTCACCGACGCCGTCCGCGATCGCACCGGCCTCTTCGAGGACGCCGACGGCGGCACGCTCTTCCTCGACGAGGTCGGCGAGCTGCCGCTGCCGCTCCAGGTGAAGCTCCTGCGCGCGATCCAGGAGTCCGAGATCCGCAAGGTGGGCGACACCGCCACCATCCGCGTCGACGTGCGCGTCGTCGCCGCGACGTTGCGCGACCTCGAGGCCGACGTGAAGGCCGGCCGCTTCCGCGAGGACCTCTACTACCGGCTCGACGTGCTGCAGGTGATGATCGCGCCGCTGCGTCATCGCCAGGAAGACATCCCCGCGCTCGTCGACACCTTCGCGTCGCGCCACCCCGGGGCCACCGCGCGCTTCACGCCCGCCGCGATCGAGCTGCTCCAGCGCTGGACGTGGCCCGGCAACGTCCGCGAGCTCGAGAACACGGTCGAGCGCGCGCTCGTCCTGTCCGAGACCCACGAGATCGACGCGCCGTTTCTCGCCACGGTCCTCGCGCCGTCCGCGGCTCCTGCCGAGCCCGCGCCGGACTTGACCGAAGAGCTCTCGATCAAGCGGGCCACCCGGAGCCTCGAAGCCGACCTCATCCGTCGAGCACTCGAGGCCACCGGCGGGAACCGCACCGCCGCTGCCCGGCTGCTGGAGATCAGCCATCGGGCGCTTCTGTACAAGATCAAGGAGTACGGACTCGGTGGGCGCAATTAGTCAGAAATTAACCCGCGCTTCGCGCGGGAGGATTTGGCTGCGCCGGCTACGCCGTCGCGGCACCGCTTCGCGGCGCGTCCGCTGCGCGGACAGCCAGAAATTTGCGATCCAATCCGACCTGCACCTACCATGTAGGACAAGGTAGCCATGGCGAAGAACTGCATCGGTCTCGACATCGGTTCGAGCAGCATCAAGGCGGTCCAGGTCCGCAAGTCGCGCAACGGCTTCGCGCTGACCGCCTTCGGCATGCAGCCGCTGGTGCCGCAGACGATCGTCGACGGCGCGATCATGGACCAGTCCGCCGTGGTCGAGGCGATCCGCGCGCTGTGGAGCCGCCTCCGCCTCAAGCAGAAGGAAGTGGCGATCGCGATCGCGGGTCACTCCGTGATCATCAAGAAGATCGCCGTGCCGCAGATGCGCGCCGACGATCTCGGCAACCAGATCAAGCAGGAAGCCGAGCACCACATCCCGTTCGCCAAGGACGACGTCGAGATCGACTACCACATGATCACGCCGGCCAACGCGATGGGCCAGACCGAGCTCCTGCTCGTCGCCGCGAAGAAGGAGACCGTCGCCGACTACGTCCAGGTCGTGCGCGACGCCTCGCTCAATCCGCAGGTCGTCGACGTCGCCGCGTTCGCCTCGCAGAACGGCTTCGAGCTCAACTACACGCTCGATCCGCGCGAGACCGCGGTGGTCATCACCGTCGGCGCCGCGATCTCCAACATCAACATCGTCAAGGGCGGCGCCAGTCTCTTCACGCGCGACGTGACCATCGGCGGCAACGCCTTCACCGAGGAGATCCAGAAGAAGCTCGGCGTCTCCGCCGACGAGGCCGAGGCCTACAAGGTCGGCGGCAGCTACGACGAGAACGGCGTGGTGCCTCAGGAGGTCGAGCGCATCGTCGAGGGCGTGGGCGAGGTGATCGCCGGCGAGTTCCAGCGCTCGCTCGACTTCTTCATGGCCACCACCGCCGACGCCAACATCACGCGCGTCTGCCTCGCCGGCGGCACCGCCAAGGTCGCGGCGCTCCACCGCGCGATCGAACGGCGCTCGCGCCTCACCGTCGAGGTGATCGACAGCTGGAAGCGCGTCGAGATCGATCCCGGTCTCGATCGCGGCTACCTCGCAGCGCACGGCCCCGAGGCCCTGGTCGGCCTCGGCCTCGCGATGCGCACGCCGGGAGATAAGTGACCCGATGCTGGCACTAATCGAGCCGGCCAGCGAGGTGCAACAATGATCAAGATCAACCTCCTGCCGGCGCGCAAGCCCCGGCGACAGAGCGAGCCCGGTCAGCTCGACGTCGCGATCGGCGCCGGCGTGCTCCTCGCCGCCGCCGTCGTCGTGTTCTTCGTCGCGCACCGGCCCATGGCCAGCGACCGCGACAAGTTCCTCGACGAGGCCGACGGCATCGCGCAGGACAACAACGCCAAGCGCAACAAGATCGCCGATCTGCCGCAGCGCGAGGCCGCCTTCAAGGCGGAGCAGGCGCGCAACGCAGCCATCAAGCAGCTGGTCAACACCATCGTCGTCCCCGACAACGTGCTGCACGAGCTGGGCGAGATCCTCACGCCGTCGCGGCTGCCGACGATGACGCGCGCGATGGCCGAGCGCGTGAGCCAGGGTCCCAAGGGCGATCAGAACCGCCGGCTCCAGCTCGACTGGGATCCGAAACACGTCTGGATCACCAGCTTCTCGACCAAGGGCGACACCTTCATCCTCGAGGGCGCGGCGCAGTCGGAGGCCGACACCTCGCAGCTCGCCAAGCGCATGCAGGCGTCGGTGTACTTCTCCGACATCACCTCGCCGAACAGCTCGCGGTTCGCCGACACCACCAATTCGCTCACCTACTACAAGTTCACCATCAGCGGAAAGGTCGTGTACTGATGGCCGGCGCACTCGCAGATTTCTCGCGACGCCCGCTCCAGTACAAGGTGCTCGTGTTCGTCGGCATCGGCGCGCTCCTCGGGCTCGTGTACTGGCAGTTCATGCTGTCGCCGCTCATCAAGGAGCGCGACGCGGCCAAGGGTGACCTCGACGCGCAGAAGCAGGAGCAGGATCGCCTGCGCGATCAGAAGAAGCGCTACGACGACCTCGTCGCCGACGAGAGCCGCCTGCGCTCGGAGATCGAGCAGAACCAGAAGGCGCTGCCCACCGAGTCGGAGATGCCCGCGTTCTTCGACATGCTGTCGCGCAAGACCGGCGAGGCCGGCATCGAGCTCGTGAAGCGCGAGATCAAGAACGACATCGTCATCGAGGCCACCGGCGGTGCGCCACCGCCGCCGGCCGCCGCGGGTGCGCCGGCGACCGTGCCGGTCGCGGCCGCGTCGTTCATCAAGGTCCCCGTCGACATCGAGGTGACCGGCACCTTCTATCAGCTCAAGAAGTTCATGGCGTCGCTGCGGCCGAAGAAGGTCGAGTCGGCGCCGGTCGATCCCGACACGGTCGAAGAGAAGGACCGCATCGTCACGATCGAACAGCTCTCGATCCTCGATCCCAAGGTGCGCAACAACGAGATCGTGCTGACCGCGCGCTTCACGGCCGCGACGTTCCGCGCCAAGCAAGCCGAGCCGGTGGCGGGCGCGCCGCCGCCGCCCGCGCCCAAGCCGGCCACGCCCCCGTCCCCGGGAGCCGGTGCCGGCGCCGCCGGTGGCAGCGGTGCGGCGCCCAAGGCCGGCGTCTCGAAGGATCCGGCCGTGCTCAAGGCCAAGACCGACGCCGCGCTCGACCAGTCGGAGAAACGTGCGGGCAACGCCGGCCAGGGCGACCCCGCGGTGGGAGGTAAGCCGTGAACGCCCGCATCTACCTCGCGCTCCTGCTCGGCGTCGCGGCATGCGGCGATGACGACGACGAAGGCGGCGGCAAGCCGGCCGCTCGTGGCGCCGAGGCCGCGGGAGGCCCACGGGGCGCCGCTCGCGGTCAGCAACCCGGAGTCGCCGCGCAGGCGCTCACCGTCTACAAGCAGGTCGAGTCGCTCGCCGCCGACGAGAAGGAAGCCAAGTCGCTGCGCCATCAGTTCCGCGACACCGACTTCCAGATCGATCCGACCGGCACCGTCAACCGCGACCCCTTCCGCAGCTTCGTGATCAACCAGCCCGGCGTCTCCACGACCGGAGGCGACACCACGCTCACCGCCGAGCCGACCGAGATGTGCCCGGCGAAGAAGCAGATCGCCACCACGTACATGGCGCGCGAGCTCAAGCTCACCGGCATCGTCGCCAGGGGCACCACGCGGTGGGCGCTGTTCAGCGACACCGCGCAGAAGGGGCACATCGTCCACAGGAACGATTGCATCGGCAAGGAGAAGGGGCGCGTCGTCGAGATCGGCGCCTCGTACGCCAAGGCCGAGGTCGCGTCCGAGCCGTTGCCGGGCCAGCCGCAGCGGCCTCCCGAGATCATCATCTACCAGCTCTATCCGCAGCAGTTGCCCATCGGTGAAGGCTCCCTCGACGACACGTCGAACGGGCCGGCGCCGAAGGGTTCGTGATCAAAAATTTGTGATCCCCGCGCGTGCGGGGTGAGAATTCGAAAACGCTCGGCGGCTCTGCGCCGATCGATGTTCGTGCGCCGAGGTGGCGCGCGCCGCTCGAGATCTGTCCGAGATCCGTCGCAGGAGACACCATGCGCTTTCCCAGTCGAGTTCCCAACCTGCTCGTCCTCGCCGCCGCCGCGGCGCTGGTCGCGATCGGCTCACCATCGGCGTACGCCGGAGGCAAGAACCAGATCCGCGGTGTGGCGATCCGCGACGAGGCGGGCGCCACCACCGTCCGGATCCAGGGATCGGGGACGCCGACCTTCACGGTCTACAAGCTCGAACGACCGACGCGCGTCGTCGTCGACGTCGCGCAGGCGACGCTCGATCGCAGCGTGCGCGGCGACGAGCCGAGCGCGACGTTCGCGGTCAACAGCTGGTCGGTCAGCCAGGTCGCCGCGATGGCGATGGAGGACGGCAGCACGTCGGTGCGTGTCGTCGTCACGATGGCGCGGCCCGGCCGCTACGACGTGAAGGCCGACGGCAAGGACGTCGTCGTGAAGGTGTTCGCGCGCGACGCGGCGCCCAAGGCGGCCGACACCGCGCAGCTGGAGAGCGAGCTCGAGGCCGCGCGCGCCGAGGCGCGTGCCGCACAGCGCATCGCCGAGTCCGAGCAGAAGAAGGCGAAGGACGCGGTCGCTGCGGCGGCCGCCGCGAAGAAGGTGGCCGATGACGCGACCCGCGCAGCGGCGAGCGCGTCGTCGAGCGAGCGCACCAGCGCCGACCAGCGCGTCGCCGAGGCGAAGGCGGAAGCCGCGCGTGCGCGCGCCGCTGCCGAGAAGGCCGAGGCCAGCGCCAGGGCTGCGACGCAGCGTGCCGAGCTGAGCGTCGCCGAGGAGGTCGCGCGGGCGCGCGCCGCGGCGGATGCCGAGATCGCGAAGGTGAAGACGGCGGCGACCGCCGAGGTGGCGAAGGCGAAGACCGATGCCGACGCCGAGGTCGCGAAGGCGCGTGCGGCGGCTGCGGTCGACCGTGCCGCGGCGGAGCGTGACCGCGAGGCCGCCGCGAAGGCGCGCGCCGACGCGGAGCGCACGATGGCCGACGCCAAGACGAAGCTCGCCGGCGTCGAGCGTGCGCGTGACGAGGCCAGGGCGGCCGCGGCCAAGGCCGAGGAGCGTGAGCGTGGTGCGCGCACGGCCGAGCAGAAGGCGGCCGCGGAGCGCAAGGCGGCGCAGGACGCCGTCGCGCAGGCCGAAGCCGAGCGTTCGAAGGCCGCGGGCGCGAGCACCGACGCCGTGAAGGCGCGCGCCGCCGCCGACGAGAAGATCAAGGACGCCGAGGCTCGCCTGGCGCGTGCCGAGGCCGCGCGTGTCGCCGCCGAGAAGGCGCGCAAGGACGCCGAGCGCACCGCCGGCCTCGCTCGCGAGGAAGCGGAGCGCGCGACCGCCGCCGCCCGCAAGGATGCCGCCGCGGCGCAGTCCGCGATCGCGGCCGCCGCCACCGCGCGCTCGCAGGCCGATGCGGCGACGCGCGAGGCGAACGCGCAGCGCGCCGCGGCCGAGTCGCAGCGCGCCGCC
>DATLEB010000225.1:0-11718 GCA_035525615.1 Kofleriaceae bacterium
GGCATGCTCGGGATGCGCGACCTCATGGAGCTCGCCACACTCGACGTTCCCGAGTTGCGCGATCCGCCCCACGCGCCGGTGCCGCCGGTCGATCTGCTCACCGACGGCAGCATCTTCCACGCGATCCGCGACGCCAAGAACGTCCTCATCCACCACCCGTACGAATCGTTCACGCTCTCGGTCGAGCGCTTTCTCCGTGAGGCCTCCGACGATCCCAAGGTGCGCGCGATCAAGATGACGCTCTACCGCACGTCGAAGGACTCGCAGGTGATCAAGCACCTCATCCACGCGGCGTCATCGGGCAAGCAGGTCGCGGTCGTGCTCGAGCTGAAGGCGCGCTTCGACGAGGAAGCCAACATCCGCTGGGCGACGCGCATGGAGCGCGCCGGCATCCACGTGACCTACGGCGTCGTCGGGCTGAAGACGCACTGCAAGACCATCCTCGTCGTGCGCCAGGACTACGACGGCCTCCGCCGCTACGCGCACCTCGCGACCGGCAACTATCACGCCGGCACGGCGCGCCTCTACACCGACCTCGGCCTCTTCACGTGCGACGACGCGATCGGCCGCGATCTCACCGAGCTCTTCAACTACCTCACGACCGGGTTCAAGCCGAAGCGCAAGTACGGCAAGCTGCTCCCCGCGCCGAAGAACTTGAAGCCCGCGCTCCTCGACAAGATCGAGCGCGAGATCGCGCACCAGGAGAGCGGCGGCAAGGGCGTCATCCAGTGGAAGGTGAACGCCATCGAGGACGTCGACGTGGTGAAGGCGCTCTATCGCGCCTCGCAGAAGGGCGTGCAGATCGATCTGATCGTGCGCGACACGTGTCGCCTGCGTCCCGGAGTACCGGGCGTGAGCGACAACATCCGCGTCATCAGCATCGTCGGCCGCTTCCTCGAGCACGGTCGCATCTTCTACTTTCACAACGGCGGTAAGCCCGAGTACTACATCGGGTCCGCCGACGTGATGCAGCGAAACCTGGAGCGTCGCGTCGAGGTGCTCACGCCCATCGAGGACCCACGGCTGCAGCACGAGCTCCGCCTCTTCCTCGACATGCAACTCGGCGATCAGCGTGGGGCGTGGGACATGTTTCCGGATGGGAGCTACGTGCAGCGGGGCGCTGGCGCACAGGCCAAGCATGCACAGCAGCAGATGATCGAGCGCACCGAGCGCAGGCTGCGCGAGACGACGCGTCTCAAGCGCCGCAAGGTGAAGGGCATCGCCAAACGAAAATTGCGGTGACTCTGGATCTGGGCGTGATCGTCACTTCAGGGGTGACGAGCCGCGAAGGCGATCCGTATAGTGAACATGGCGGGAGGTCAGTGGCATGAACGATCGTCGTCGAGCGGAGGACAAGGGCGAGCGGCGGAGGCACTTCCGGGCAGGCCTGGAAGCAGGAGCGGTGATCCACGCATCGAAGCTCGCGATCAAGGGACGTATCGTCGATCTGTCGCTGGGAGGAGTGCGGATTCGACGCGTGGATGATCAAGCGCCGTGTCCGGCACCGGGCACGGCCGCGATGATCGAGATGGAGATCGGCGTGCGCGGATGGATCGCGGCCGATGGCATCGTGCGGCGCTGCGAGCTCGACGAGGTCGTCATCTCGTTCGCGCCGCTTCCGGCCGAGGTCGAAGATCTGATCGAGGACGAGGTGCTCGCCGCGATCGAGGCGACGCGCCGTCCGCGCATGATCGTGGTCGACGCGCAGGTCGACCGCCGCCGTCGCGTGGCGGAGAAGCTACGCGCCGCGGGCTGCGATTCGTACGAGGCGTCGACGCCGCTCGAGGCGATCGACCTGATGGAGCGCCCGCGCGCGCACATCAAGGGCGTGGCGGTGGCGGAGACGCTGACGCAGACCGGCGGCAACGAGTTCTGCGACTTCGTGGGCGAGACCAACCCGAACATCAAGCTCGCGCTCATCGCCGACGAGCTGGCCGAGGGCACCATCGATCGTCCGATGGGGCGCGCGCACCGCATCTCCGAGCGCATCTCGACCGTGGTGCCCGCCGACGAGGACACGATGGAGCTCTCGCTGAGGGGCTTCGTCGACTCGGTCGCGACCCGGCCCGGCAAGAGCTAGCAGATCGGACAGGGCGGGATCGGCGGGTCGGGCAGGGTGAAAAGGCGAGGCGTTCGCCTACAGTAGCGTGTGGCCGAGGCCGACCGCCCCAATCCGCATGCTCGTGAAGTGCCCGGGAAACGGCGGCAGCTGCAACAGCAGCCTCAGGGCAAGAGCAGCACGCTGACGTGGAAGAGCCTCGTCGGCGTCTTCGGCTACGCGCGCCGCGCGCTGGGACTGGTGTGGGAGACGAGCCGTGGCGTCACGATCGCGCTCGGGGTGGGTGCGGTCGTCTCCGGCCTCGCCCCGACGGCGATGGCGTGGGCCGGCAAGCGGCTCGTCGACTCGATCGTGCAGGCCGCGGCGACCAACGCCACCGCCGATCGCGACGCCGCGCTCGTGTGGGTGGCCGTCGAGGCCGGGCTCGCGCTCCTCCTCATGATCTCGACGCGCTTGCTCAGCATCCTGCGCTCGCTCCTGCGCGCGCAGCTGGGCAACCGCATCAACGTGATGATCTTGCAGAAGTCGCTTGCCCTCGACCTGACGCAGTTCGAGGACTCCGAGACGTACGACATGCTGACGCGGGCGCGCCGAGAGGCTTCGTCGCGCCCGCTGTCCATGGTGATGCGCACGTTCTCGCTGGCGCAGGGCGCCATCGCGCTCGTCGGCTTGCTCGGGCTGCTCGCGGCGTTCTCGCCGTTCGCGCTCGCCGTGCTCGTCGGCGCCGCGCTGCCGGCGTTCATCGCCGAGGCCAAGTTCTCGGGCGACGCGTTCCGCCTCTTCCGCTGGCGGACGCCCGAGACGCGCGAGCAGGTGTACGTCGAGACCGTCCTCGCGCGCGAGGATCACGCCAAGGAGGTCAAGCTCTACGACCTCGGGCCGCGGCTCCTGCGGCGCTATCAGGACATCTTCGATCGCGTGTTCGCCGACGACCGCGCGCTGTCGTGGCGGCGCGGGTTGTGGGGCATCGGCCTCGGCGTCCTCGGCGCCGCCGCGTTCTACGGCATGTACGTGTGGATCGCGCTCGCCGCGATCGAGCGGGAGATCACGCTCGGCGCGATGACCATGTACGTCGTCGTCTTCCGCCAGGCGCAGTCGACGATGGGCAACCTGCTCTCCGACGTCGGCGGGCTCTACGAGGACAACCTCTATCTGTCGACGCTCTACGAGCTCCTCGATCTGCCGGTGCGCGGCGCGGCCGCCGCGAAGAACGGCGGCGCGACCAGCGGCCCGGAACCCGCCGACGGCGTGCGCTTCGAGCACGTCTCGTTCACGTACCCGGGCGCGGCGACGCCGGCGCTCGCCGACGTCTCGCTGCACGTGCCGCCCGGCTCGAAGCTCGCCATCGTCGGCGAGAACGGCTCGGGCAAGACCACGCTCATCAAGCTCCTGGCCGGCCTCTACACGCCGACCTCGGGCCGCGTCCTCGTCGACGGCCTGCCGATCGGCGAATGGGATCAGGCGACCCTGCGCCGTCGCATCGGCGTCATCTTCCAGGACTTCGTGCGCTATCAGCTCACCGTCGGCGAGAACATCGGCGCCGGTGACGACCGCGCGTACGACGATCGCGCGCGCTGGGCCGACGCCGCGGAGAAGGGCCTGGCCGCGCCGGTCATCGCCGAGCTGCCCGCGCAGTACGACACGCAGCTCGGCAAGTGGTTCCGCGAGGGCCGCGAGCTCTCGCTGGGCCAGTGGCAGAAGGTGGCGCTGGCGCGCGCCTTCATGCGCAAGGACGCCGACATCCTCGTGCTCGACGAGCCGACCGCGTCGATGGACGCCGCCGCCGAGGTCGCGATCTTCGATCGCTTCCGCGAGCGCACCAAGGATCAGATCGCGATCGTCATCTCGCACCGCTTCTCGACCGTCCGCATGGCGGACAGGATCGTCGTGCTCGATGGCGGCAAGGTGGTCGAGAGCGGTTCGCACGACGAGCTGGTCGCGCAGGGCGGACGGTACGCGACGCTGTTCAAGCTGCAGGCGCGCGGCTACCAGTGAGCGCGCAGACCCAGATCCAGACTCAGACCAGACGGAGATCCTTGCGCGTGAGCGTGGTGGAACCCGACGCACGGCGTGGCGCGGGGCCACGTAGCGAGGTGTTCACGTGGTGTGCACGACTCAGGCGAAGTTGCGCAAGCCCGCGGATTGTCTGAGGATCGGTCGGCCACTGCCAGGCACCAGCCTGGCCCTTCCTTTGCGATGGAGGGCGGGCAAGGAGATGAAGATGTCCCACATTCGCGTAGCTTCCCTCGCCGGTGTTGCCCTCTGTGGCCTCGCCGGAACCGCGTTCGCCCAGTCCGCCGAGCCCCGGCCGCCGCGTGTCGGCTTCGAGGGCGGCTTCGGTCTGTATGGCGGCGAGATCCACTGCGAGAACGAGAACGGCGACTTCTGCGACGGCGTCTCCGAGGCCGGCGGCATCGACCTCCACCTCAACTACTTCTTCAATCCCACGCTCGGCATCTTCGGCGACGTCTTCGTGATGGGTCACACCGAGGACGACTGGACCCTCACCCATTCCGTCGTCACCGCCGGTCTGAAGTGGCGTCCGCTCCCGATCCTCACGCTCGCCGCCGGCCTCGGCAGCGCCCAGGCGCGCTGGCGCTACGACGGCATCGTCAACCTCGACGCCGAGACCGACACCGTGCCGGCCGTCATGTTCGCCGCCGGCCTCGAGGTCCTGCGCGGCAAGAGCTTCGCGCTCGACCTCCAGGCGCGCATCGGCGTCGGCTTCTACGACGAGGACGAGAACAACAACGGCGAGGCCGACATCAAGGGCTCGAACGTCGGATTCGGCGCCGCGCTGACCTGGTTCTGAGCACCGGTCGCCCGGCTCACGCGATGTTCACGCGCCCGACATAGGAGCGTCATCCGCCGCGGTGCGAGAACAGCGGCATGAGGAATCACATCCTGACGCTCTCGCTGGTCGGCGCCGTTGCGTGTGGTGACGATGGCGGAAACCTTCAACCCGACGGCGCCGCGCCGCTCCCCGACGCGGCGACCGACGCCGCGATCGATGCGCCGCCCGATGCGCCGCCCGCGACATGCACACCCGCGGCGATGCGCACCGATCTCGCCTGGCACGGCACCAATCGCGCCGATCTGACGGCGTGGCTGGGGACGCACGGATGCACCAGCGCGGGGTACGACGCGGCGCGCAAGCCGGTCGCGCTCTTCGACTGGGACAACACCGTCGGCAAGAACGACTTCGGCGACGCGATCACCTTCTACATGATCAAGGAGAGCAAGGTCCTCCAGCCGCCGGCGCAGGACTGGAAGGCGACCAGCGCGTACATGACCGACGCGGCGGCAGCGGCGCTCACCGCCGCCTGTGGCACCACGGTCGCCGCCGGGCAGCCGCTGCCGACGGGCACCAACACGGCATGCGCCGACGAGATGCTGAGCATCTACATCAACGGCACCACGAGCGCGACCGCGCCGACGCCGAACGCCGCCGCCTTCGCCGGCCACAACTATCGCTACCTCGAGCCGACCTACGCGTGGACGGCGCAGCTGCTCGCCGGGTACACGCACGCCGAGATCCAGGGGTTCGCGACGGCCGCGATCGGCCCGCAGCTCACCGCCGCCGTCGACGCCGTGCAGACCGTCGGCACGCGCACCAACCTGAACGGCTGGCTGCGCATCTACGATCAGGTCAAGGACCTCATCGCCGTCACCCAGTCGCACGGCTACGACGTCTGGGTGATCACCGCGTCACCGCAGGACGTGATCCAGACCTTCGCGCCGATGGTCGGGATCCCCGCCGATCACGTGATCGGCATCCGCTCGAAGACCGACTCCAACGGCAAGCTGACCTACCGCTTCGAGGGGTGCGGCACCGTCGCCGACGACACGCAGTCGATGATCACGTACATCCAGGGCAAGCGCTGCTGGGTGAACAAGATCGTCTTCGGTGACGCCACCGCGGCGGCCATGCAGCGCCGCCCCGACGGAATGCGGCAGATCTTCGCGGCCGGCGACTCCGACACCGACATCGAGTTCCTTCGCGACGCGCAGTATCGCCTCGTCATCAATCGCGGCAAGAAGGAGATCATGTGCCACGCGTACTACAACTCCTTCGATCGCTGGCGCGTGAACC
This sequence comes from Kofleriaceae bacterium, assembly GCA_035525615.1. GTDB lineage: Bacteria > Myxococcota_A > Polyangia > Haliangiales > Haliangiaceae > UBA2376. The sequence goes on from DATLEB010000225.1 coordinate 6,153, forward strand.
CGATGTTCCTCCAGCCGCGCGCGGCCGGCTCGACGTACACGTGCTCGACGAACGCGTGCAAGAACGAGGCAGGCGTCTCCGGGCCGTGCCGCGACGACGCCGGCAACATCATCCCCGACCTGCCCGACAGCGTTCACCCGTGACGTTCGAGGACGGCGCCGGTCGCCGCCACCGTCCGTGACGCGTAGAGCGGCGCGCGGAGGCGCGGACCGAGCGACGGTCCGAGCAGCGGCAGGTGGCGGCGCGTCACCTGAACGCCCCAGCGCTCGCCGCGCGCGGCGACGTTGGCGTCGAGGAGCGCGCGGAACACGCGCAGGCGCTCCGCGTCGTCGGGCGGCGCGGGCGGCGGCTCGCCGGCGAGGAGCGCGCGCGCCTCGGCGAAGATCCACGGGTGCTGGATCGCGGCGCGTCCGATCATCACGCCGGCGCATCCGGTCTCGGCGAGCGCGCGCACCACGTCACTCGCGTCGCGCACGTCGCCGTTGACGATGACCGGGATCGCGACGACCTCGCGCGCGCGCCGCGCCCACGCCCAGTCCGCGGCGCCCTCGTGCCCGGCCTGCGCCGTGCGGCAGTGGATCGTGATCGCTGCCGCGCCCGCATCCTCGAGCCGCCGCGCCAGATCCACGATCGGCATGTGCGACTCCGGTCCGTACCCGATGCGCGTCTTCACCGTCACCGGCATTCCATCCGCCCCGACCGCCGCGCACACACGCCGCACCATCTCCACCATCGCCGCCGGATCGCGCAACCACCCCGCGCCCGCGCCACCACGCGCCACCCGCGGCAACCAGCACCCGCAGTTGATGTCGACGAACGCCGGCCGCGCCTCCGCCGCGATCACGGCCGCCTCGACCAGCAACCCCGCATCGGCTCCATAGATCTGGATCGCCGTCGGCGCGTCACCCTCCGCCAGCGTCGCCTTCCTCCGCGCCAGCTCCGCCCTCGCGATCATCTGCTCCGCGCGCACGAACTCCGTGAAGCACAACCTCGCCCCGAGGCCCCGCGCCACGCGCCGGAACGCCGCATCACTCACGTCCTCCATCGGCGCGAGGACCACCGGAAACTCGGCAAGCAGCGCATCCACGAGCCGCCGAGTATAGGGGACAGGTTCCGGGATCGCAGCCCCCCGAGATCACGTCACTTTTCGACCCGATCGACCAGCGCCGCCAACACTCTTCGCCGCGGCGGCAAGATGGTGGCGTGACCCGGGCTGCCGAACCCTCCGCCGAGGAGCTCCTCGCGCACGCCGACTGGCTGCGCCGGCTCGCGCGCGCGCTGGTCGGTGACGCGGCGGCGGACGACGTCGTGCAGGAGACCTACGAGGTCGCGCTCACGTCGCCACCGAAGCAGGAAGGCGCGCTGCGCCCGTGGCTCGGCGGCGTCGCGCGCAATCTCGCCCGCATGAGCAAGCGCAGCGGCGCGCGTCGCGAAGCGCGCGACGCCCAGGTCGTCGTGCCCGAAGCGCCGACGCCCGACGAGCTCGTCTCGCGCGCCACGATGCAACATCGCGTCGCGGCGCTTGTCCTGGAGCTCGAGGAGCCGCTTCGCGCGACGCTGATGCTCCGCTACTACGAGGGCATGTCGGCCGCCGACATCGCGCGCGCACAGGGTGTGCCCGCGGGGACGGTGCGCTGGCGCCTGAAGCAAGCGGTGGATCAGATCCGCGCGCGCCTCGACGAAGAACACCAGGGTGACCGCAAGCGCTGGGTGCTGCTCCTCGCACCGTTCGCGCCCCAGATCGCGCCCGCGCTCCCAGCGGCGCCGCTCGCGGGATCGCTCGTGATGAAAGGACTCGCCGTGAAGACAGGAACCAAGGTCGTCGTGTTGCTCGCGCTCGTGATCGCGCTCGTCGCGGGTACACGCGTCGCCGGCGTGTGGGGCAAGAAGAAGGGCACGCCCGCCGCAACCGCCGCCGTGAAGGACACGGGCTCGAAGCCCGTCGCGCCCGTCGCCGATCCGACGCCGGGCTCCGGCAACGCCACGGCGCCGGCCTCGCGCGGCCCCGTGTTCCGCGACGACGATCCCCGGGGCACGCTGCGCATCGAGGGCATCGTCGTCGACGAGAGCGACCAGGGCGTCGCCGGCGCGAAGGTCGCCATCGACGCGGCGCCGCCGATGATCGTCGAGACCGAGAGCGACGGCTCGTTCGTGTTCGACGGCCTCATCGCACGCGACTATCGCGTCGAGGCCACCGCCGGCGAGAAGTACGCCGGCCCCGCGCGCCTCCGCCTCACCGAGAAGGCCGAGCCGCTCACCTTGCGCCTCAAGACCGGCGGCATCCTCGAGGTCGTCGTCACCGATCGCGACGGCGGCAAGGCCATCGCCGGCGCCGACGTCGAGCTGCGCGCGCCCCTTGCATGGAGCGGCAAGACCGGCGCCGACGGCGTCGCGACGCTGCGTGGCGTCGGCCCCACGTGGGGTCCCCTCGCCGTCAGCGCGAAGGGCTTCGCGCCCGCGTCGGTGCTCGCGCAGACCACGGGCGACCCCAAGTCGCCCGACCGCATCGCCGTCTCGCTCGGCAAGGGCGCCGCGTTCGCGGGCACGGTGGTCGACGAAGCCGGCAAGCCCGTCGGCGGTGCGCGCGTCACCGCCGCCCTCGTGACCGAGCCGTTCCCCGTCATCGATCCGCGCCGCGACGGCGTGGTCACCGACGACGACGGCGCGTTCGCGTTCCCCGCGCTCGCCTCCGGCACGTATCGCATGAGCGCGACCGACGCCACGCACGCGGCCGCGACCTCGGCGCCCATCACCGTCGACGGCGTCAACGCGCGCAAGGGCCTGCAGCTCGTGATGACCGCCGGTGGCGTCGTGCGCGGCACCGTCACCGACGGCAACGGCACGCCGGTCGCGGCGGCCGACGTGCGCGTCGTGACGCGCGGCTACGTCGAATGGCGGCCGCGCCGCCAGGCCTTCAGCGACGCCGACGGCCGCTTCAGCATCGCCGGCCTGCCCCGTCGCGGCGTCGAGATCGTCGCGTGGCATCCCACCGGCTCCTCCGCGATCGCGCAGGCCGACCTCACCGCAACCGCCGAGCACGAGGTCAAGCTCGTCCTGGACGTCACCGGCGCCATCACCGGCACGATCGTCGATCCCGAGGGCGAGCCCGTCGGCGACGCGCAGGTCATCGCCAAGCCCCTCGCCACCGGCAACGTCGGCGATCGCGAGTCGTGGACCGTGCGCGGCGTGCAGGAAGCGGTCAGCGACGCGGGCGGCGCGTTCCGCTTCGCGGGCCTGCCCGCGGGCTCGTACAAGATCACCGCCGCGCGTCCCGGCGCCTCCGAGAACGTGCTGTGGGGCTCGGACGGCGTCGTCGCCAAGCCGGGCGATGCACCGCTGCGCCTCACCGTCTCCGACGACGGCGGCGTCACCGGCAAGGTCGTGCTCGCCGACGGCAAGACGCCGTCCGTGTTCGCCATCGAGATCCTCGGCGGCGCCGCGCCGGTGCCCATGGCGAGCAAGGACGGCAGCTTCACCGTCGACGCCCCCGCCGGCAACGTGCGCGTGCACATCTCCGGCCCCGGCTTCCTCGCGAAGGAGGTCCCGGCCACCGTCGAGGCCGGCAAGGTCGCCGACCTCGGCACCATCACGCTCGAGGCCGGTCGCTCGGTGAGCGGTCGCGTGCTCGACGCGAACGGCGCCCCCGTCGCCGGCGCGAAGGTCGCCGGCGGCGCGCTCCTCACCGGCGGTGGCACCGAGCTCTACATCGAGACCGAGAGCATCATGGCGCGCTCGACCGAGACCGACGCCGACGGCCGCTACGTGATGAACGGCTTCGGCCCGCACCGCATCACGCTGCTCGCCGGCAAGGACGGCGTCGGCCGCTCGCAGAGCATCGGGATCGCCCGCGGCCCCGACAGCGCCACCGTCGATCTCGTGCTCCAGCCGGTCGGCGGCATCGACGGCAAGGTCGTCCGCGACGGTCAGCCGCTCGCCGACACCGTCGTCATCGCTAACCCGGTCGGCGCGACGTCGTCGAACTTCTTCGTCGTGACCGGGCCCGACGGCACGTTCGCGCTCGACGCGCTCGCGGGCGGCGAGTACTTCATCTACCCGATGATGGGCGGCGGTGGCTCGCGCCCCAAGGACATGGCGATGCGCTGGCTCACCATCACGCCGGGCAAGCGCGAGTCCTTGACCATCGACGCCTCGCCGGGACCCGGCAAGCTCACCGTCACGGTCAACCACGACAAGGGCGCGCCGGTCGTCATGGCGCAGGTGGTCGTCTTCCAGGCGACGGGCATCAGCGCCCCCAACATGGGCGCCCTGCGCGACGGCACGTTCGCGCCGCCCGAGATGCGCAAAGGGGCGACCATGATGCTGCACTTCCGCCAGGCGGTCGGGGCACCCGCCGAGATCACCGAGATGCGCCCCGCCACGTACACCCTTTGCGTCGTCCCACTCCCGGTACTCGATCCGTCGATGGCGCGCTTCATGATGGACAAGGCCGAGGAGCTTCCGATGAAGTGCCAGGAGGTTACCGTCGGTGACAGGCCGGTCACCGCGACCGTGGTGGTGCCGTTCGCGTGGACCGTGCCGCCGGCGCCGCCGAAAAAGTGAGCGATCGTGTCAACCGGTCGTCCGGGTCGCGGCTCAGGCGGGCATGCGCGCATTTCACTCGCTGATCGTCGCGTCGTTATCCCTGGGGCTCACGGGCGGAGCCCCCGCCTGGGCTTGCGAAGAGGAGGATGAACAGGAGGAAGCGGAAGAGGCCGAGGAAGCGGAAGAGGCCGACGAAGCGGCCGAGGCCGAAGCGGCTCAGCAACCCTGGGAGTGGTCGGGGGGCGACAAGTGGGGCAACGACTGGGCGGCGGCGTGGGACGACGAGCACCAGCGCGCGATGGAGCAACACCGGGTCGCGATGGAGGGGCATCGGGAGGCCATGGAGGCGCAGCGCGAGGCGATGGAAGAGGCGCGCGAAGCGCAGCGCGAGGCGATGGAGGAGGTGCGCGAGGCGCAGCAGGAGGCGATGGAGGAGGCGCGCGAGGCGATGCGCGAGTCGCGCGAGGCGCAGCTCGACGGACTCGGCGAGGGCATCGAGCAGATGATCGAGGCGATCATCGCGCGCGAGCTGGCGCAGGTGGAAGCCGAGATCTCGATGTACGGGATGTCGCTCGACGACGACGACGGTGACGACGACGGCGACTGCCACAAGGCGCGCCGCCACCACGGCCACGACGCGGATGATGACGAGGACGACGAGGACGACGAGGACGACGAGGACGACGAGGACGACGAGGACGACGACGCGGAAGAAGAGGAAGAGCAGGAGGAGCCTCGCGACAAGGGCCCCCGCGAAGAGCCTCGCGCCCGCGCTGCCGACGACGCGGGAGGCGACGCGAACCGCAAGCGCCGCCGCCGTCGTCGCAACAAGCGTGGCAGCGATGGGGCCGCCGCTGCCCCCGCCGCCGCTCGCCAACCGAACGCCGCGCGTCCGGCCCAGGCACAACAGCAAGCGCGCGGCGGCGATCGCCCGCGTGAAGGCTCCTCACGTCGCGACCGCGAACGTCGCGGCAACGATCGCGCTGGCCGCAGCGGCGCGCCGAACAAGCAGGCGTCGCGCACC
>DATLEB010000235.1:0-9707 GCA_035525615.1 Kofleriaceae bacterium
ATGGCGGGCGCCAGTCCGGCGGCGCGCGCGCAGCGGGTCAAGGCGTCGGGCGATCGCGGCGCCAAGGTGAAGCAGGAGCGCTCGGCCAAGGAGGCGCGCGAGAAGGCGGCCGCCGACGAGGCGTTCCGCCGGATGAAGTACGAGGCAGGGCAGGGCGGCGCAGCGGCTCCGCCGCGGCCCTCGTCGGGGAGCGGCAGCAGCAGCGCGCGTCCGCCGCGGCCCGGCTCGACCGAGGCGCAGGTCGCGGACTGGTACCGCGTCCTCGACCTCGCGCCCGGCTCGGACATGGCGGCGGTCAAGAGCAACTACCGCAAGCTCATGCGCAAGTACCACCCCGATCTCCACGCGCACGACGACCGCAAGCAGAAGGCGGCCAACGAGCTCTCGATGCGCGTGACCACCGCGTACAACGGCCTGCAGGCTCACCTCGCCGGCGAGTCGAAGTAGCGATCGTCGACGTCGCCGTAGACGGTGGCGGGCCCGGCGCTCGGCCACAGGTCCTCCTGCTCGGCCAGGACGACGGCCCCGCTCGCCAGCACCACGGTGAGGCGCATGTGATAGCCCTCGATCACGCTGCCGCCGTACGGGAACGAGTCGATCACGTGGCCGCTGCCGTCGAGATGGACACGGCCCTCGAGGCGATAGCCCGATACGTCGACGTCGTCGTCGGAGGGCATGAGCGGCGCGAGCGCACGGGCGATCCCGGCGAGATCCGCGGACGTCGTGACCTCGCGCGGCGTACCGGTGAAGGCCGCGATGGTGGCGCGCGCGCGTGTACGGAGGAGATCCACCAGCTCGTCGTTCACGGTTCGAGTATCGTCCATCCGGCCCCCGGAGACTCCCATGACCAAACACCTGGTTCTCGTCGTCGTCATCAGCGCCGCGCTCGCGGCATGCAGCAAGAAGCAGAATGAAGGGCCGACCACGGCGTCGGGATCGGCCATCGGGTCGGGCTCCGCCGTCGCGACCGGCGCATCCGCCGCGATGCCGCCGGCGGACGCGATGGCGCCCACGCCGCCGGGACCGGTCATCGACGGACCGGAGCCCGAGCCGCCGCCCGAGGACCAGCCGCGGCCGCCCGGGCCCGACGAGATCGATCGGTGCGCGCGCATCCTCACGCTGACGAAGGCATGCGGCGTCGGCCACGACTACGAGTTCGGCTGGGTGAAGTCGGACAAGAAGAAGCTCGCGGCTGCCGACGCCAAGAAGCAGTGCAGCCCCGCGACGCACATCGACGAGGACGGCATGAGCGCGTTCCCGGTTCCGGTCCTCGACCTCGCCAGCGTCGAGAAGCTCGAGGCCGCGGCCAGGAAGGGCTGCAAGGCGGTCACCGACACGCTCGACGAGGTGTCGCCGGGCGTCGGCCCCGCCGGCTACGACCCGTCGAAGTAGCCAGCGCGAACAGCCCCGGCGCGATAGAAAGCGTCGGTAAGGCGGAGGCGGGGGGCGGCGTGATACCGACGTTCCCATGCAGGGAGCGAGCAAGACCGCGTTGATGGTGTGCGCGTATCGCGCGCGTTGCAGCCGCTGGGAGCGACCGCTGTTCGTCGATCGCTGGGCCGAGCAGCTCGCCGGCGACGACGGGATGCAGTACGCGGCCGGCTTCGACAAGCACTGGCCGGCGATGGAGGAGTGGATGGCGCTGCGCGTCGCGTTCCTCGACCGCCTCGTCGCCATCACCACCGACCGGCTCGGCGTGCGCCAGGTCGTCATCCTCGGCGCCGGTTACGACACGCGCGCCGCGCGCCTGCCCTACTCCGGCGTGCGCTGGTTCGAGGTCGACCATCCCGACACGCAGGCCGCCAAGCGCGAGCGGCTCGCGCGCCTCGACGGCTATCCCGTCAACGCCGCGACGTACGCGTCGTGCGACTTCGAGCGCGAGGATCCGGTCGATCGTCTGTTCGCGGCCGGGCTCTCGCCGACCGAGGCGACGCTGGTGATCTGGGAGGGCGTGGTCCCGTACCTCACCGAGGACGCGGTGCGCACCACGGCGACGCGGCTCGCCGGCGCGCTCGACAAGCGGTCGCTCGTCGCGTTCGACTCGGTCGGCAAGAAGATCGCCGCCGGCGAGAACCTCAACGATCGCGACCGCGAGACGCGCCAGTTCGTCGGCGATCTCGCCGAGCCGGTGCGCTTCGGCAGCGACCACATCACGCCGCTGCTCGCGGAGTGCGGGTATCGCTGGGTGCGCACCGTCAGCTTCGACGATCTCGCGCTGCAGTGGCTCGGTGACTACAAGCGCGACCGGTTGTTCCGGTTCCAGCGCATGGTGACGTGCTCGGCGAGCGTCCCCGACGTCACTTGCCCGCTTCCTTGAGGAAGCTGAGGCGCGTCTTCGGCGCCGGCACGCAGCCGTACTCCTGGATGAGCTTGTCGTCGAACCTGTCGGCGGCGGCGATGAACGCGGCCACGCGCTCGACCAGCTCCTCGGGCTTGCCATGCGTGAAGATGTCGGTGGCGTGCACGGTGAGCGAGAGCCGGATCGTGTTCTCGTTCATGTCGAACGCGAACGGCACGTGCTCCGACGAGAGCAGATAGCGGAAGAGCGGACCGAGGTTCTGCTTGCCCGGCTGCGCGAGCGCCGACAGGAAGCACAGGTGATCGGAGCAGCAGCTCCAGATCTGGATGGGCGCGCTGCCGCTGTAGAACGACCAGTTGAGGGCGCCGTGACGCGCCAGCACCGGATCGATGCCGGCCTTGGCGAGGCCGTCCTCGACGAAGCCGACCACCGGGTGCACCTCGGCGCCGCCGAAGTACGACTCGAGCTCGAGGTCCTCGAGATCGGAGCCGCAGCTGTCGCAGTAGCGGTTGGCGTTCTCGAGGAGCGCCTCGCACGACGGGCACACCACGCCGAACTCGGCGGTCTGCGCGGCGAAGCCGTCGGCGAACGCGCGCACGTCGGTGCCGGGGATGCCGAACCCGACGTTGTCGGCCGAGGTCAGCTTGCACGTCGTCATCGCGATGACGCGGCGGTCACCGTCGAGGATCGGGCCGCCCGAGTTGCCGGGGTTGATGGCCGCGTCGGTCTGCACGAAGTGCTGCTCGGCGAGGAGCTGGCGCGGCGACGAGATGATGCCCTCGGTGAGCGAGAGCGGCAGGCCGACCGGGAAGCCGATGATGCTCACCTTCTGCTGCGACTGCAGGCCGTCGCTGTCGGCGACGGTGAGCACCGTGGCGTCGAGCGGCGCATCGAGCTGGACGACGGCGAGGTCGCGGCGCGGATGGATGCGGCGCACCTTGCCGACGATGCGCTGGCGATCGCGCAGCTCGACGCCGACCGTGCGGTACGGCGCGACGACGTGGCAGTTGGTGAGCAACACGGTCGGCGAGATGAGGAAGCCGGTGCCGGTGCCGCCGCCCGTGAAGATCTGGAACACGCCGAGCTGCTCGATCGAGACCGGTGCGGGCTTAGCCGGGGTCTCGGTGGCGTCGTCACTCATCGGAAGCCTCCTCGCTCTCGTCGGATTCCTCGTCGGATTCTTCGTCGGTTTCTTCGTCGGTTTCTTCGTCAGTTTCCTGGGCGGGGTCTGCGCCCACGACCTCGCACACCGTCTCGGCGTGCGAGAGCATGATCGTGGCGGCGTTGCGCCACGCCTCGCCGGAGCTCGCCTCGAGGCCGGCCTTGAGGAGCCCCGCGACATCCGCCGGCCACGCGTGGGTGGCGAGCAGGTAGTAGTACGTGCCGATCGTCGCCAGCGCTGCCTCGATCGAGTATCCGCTCGACAGGTACTTCTCGATCGTCGAGCGGTAGTTCCCGGGCCCGATGAGCCCGGTGAGCTTCTCCGGCGTGCCGTCGCCGTGCGGGCTGATCGCGTGCGAGACGTGGCCCAGGCTCTTCACCAGCTCCTCGGGCGGCAGCGCCTTCATCTCCTTGATGAACTTGCCGAGCGTGGCCTCGCGCTTGCGCGCGTCGATGTCGGCGTCGTTGAACGTGCCGGCCGCCTCGAGCAAGCGCGGCAGCACGCTGCCACACAGCGGCAGCGCGAAGCGAATGCGGTGGATCGCGTAGCCCGTCACCTCGTTGAGGAACCACACCGAGCGCTTGCGCAGCGCCTCCTTGGTGAGCTCGTCGACCTCGTCCCAGTGCAGCTTCCAGATCTCGAACGCGCGCTCGAGCTCGGGCGGCGTCAGCGCCTCCTGCGGCGCGCGATCGAGCGGCGTGGCCTGGAACTGGCGCTCCATCCAGTCGTCGTGGCGGTCGGCCTCGACGGGCATGCGGCGCAGCACCTCGATCAGCTTGTGCGGGTGCAGCGCGTGCAGCTTGTCGGCGAACTCGAGCGCGAGGTCGTCGCCGCGCACGCGGCCCTGGAACAGCTGGCCCGACGAGTTGATCGACTGCAGCACGTAGCGCAGCGCGGCCACGCCGCCGCTGGCCGGCAGCTTGACCATCGGCACGGTCACGAAGCAGATGTCGTCGTCGATGCGCACGGTGACGCGCGACGAGCCCTGCGTGAACGTGAACGGCTGGGTAAGATCCGGCGACGCCTGCGGAAACAGGTGCCGGAAGACCGAGCGGGTCGCTTCCATCGCGTCGCCGGCGGCGTACTGCTCGACCGCGTGCTCGAGCACGCCGTAGTCGAGGGTCTGGCCGACGGCGTCACGACGCAGCGGTGGCGTGTAGACGAGTGACGTGAGCCCCATGGCCCGATGGAACCACGAGGCGGCGTCTTGTGACGGAGAAAGTGCGGCGATCAGAGCGCGCCGAAGCGGAAGCCGCCGCCGAGCCCGATGAACGTCTCCGACTTCGCCTCCTGCACGTCGTTCGCGAACGTGTGCAGCTGTGCGATGGCGAAGCCGAGCAGGACGGACCGCTCGCGCGGGCCGAGATCGAGGCCCACCAGGCCCTGCGCGCCGACGGTGCGCGGGAGCTTCACGGCCTCGTCGTCATCCGGAGCGCCGACGTTGTCCTCGTACGCCATGAACGACTTCGCGCCGAGCGGCTCGGACCCGTAGAGGTCGAGCACGAAGATCGGGCGCACGTAGCGGTTGGTGCCGGTGAGCACGCCGCCGACATCGACCGACGCCCAACCGCCCGCGGTCGGCGCGTAGCCGCCGCCGGCGCCGGCGAACGCGGCCGCGTGGAGGTCGTCATTGGCGGGAGCGTGATACTGCACGCCGACGCGCGCGCTCGTGGCCCACGGGTTCTGGCCCAGGTTGTTGCCGTCGACGCGCGCCAGCCCGACGTCGCCGACGACGGCGACATCCTCGCGCACGCCGCGGCGGTAGCGCACGTTGCCGGCGAACACGCCGGGGCCGAACACCTCGCCCGTCGCGTTGCCGTCGACCTGGACGTCCTGCTCGCCGGTCGCGGGAGCCTCGGCGGAGCTGAGCGGCATGACGCGCGCCGACGGCGTGTAGGCGTGCGGGGTGCACGCGGTGAACGAGAGCGTGGAGAGAAGGGTGATGGAGAGGGCTAGAACGTGACGCACGACCCGTGACCACTACAAAGGTCATACCAGGCGCAACCGGGCGATCTGTGGCCGTGAACTGTCAGCGCTTCGACACGCGTTGTACAACCACGCCGGAGGTCAGTCAGCCATGCCACGTCTTGCCACCTTGCTTCTCGTCACCGCCGTCGCCGCTTCGTGCGGCGGGAAGTCGTCGTCGTCGGGTGCGTCGAACACGACGCCCGAGGGTCCGGCCGGAGGCGGCGCGAAGCTGCCCTGGGAAGGCGCGCTCGCGCAGGGCGCGACGTTCACGCTCGTCGACGGGATGACCGCGGGCGGGCCCGAGGAGGAGGCCGGCGAGCCTCTCACCATCAAGGTCACCAACGTCGCCGAGAACGGCGACGAGCGCGTCTACACCCTCGCGTGGAGCGAGGGCGGTAACGGCCTCGAGCGCATCGTGGTGCGTGGCGACAAGGTCACGTTCAACGACGGCAAGCTGGAGGACATGCAGGAGCCGTTCGAGACGCCGATCGGCATGTGCTACGGCGAGGATCTCTCGAACCCCGACGGGTGCGAGGACATCTGCGACGGGCAGATCTGCATGAACGACGGCGGCATCGTGTCGGTCGGCGGGCTCTACGCGCCGGGCTACGGCGAGTACGTCGCGAAGTAACGCGCCGCGGACGGGCGCGCTCAGTCCTTGCCGAGCTCGCGGCGAATGATCTGTGCGCCCTCGGCGAGCGCGCGCAGCTTCTCCTTCGCGACGGTGCGCGGCAACTGCTTCAAGCCGCAGTCGGTCGTGAGCGTGACGCGCTCGGGCTCGATGTGCTTCAGCACCTTGCGCACGCGCTCGGCGACCTGCTCGGGGTGCTCGATCTCGAGCGAGCGGATGTCGATGACACCGACGGCCACGCGCTTCTCGGGCGGCAGCTGGCGGAGGAGGTCGGCGTCCTCCATCTCGCGGCAGGCGAAGTCGAGCACATATTCGTCGACGGCGACGTCGAGGTAGTGCGGCAGCACCGCGCGATATCCACCCGCGGTCATGCCCTCGAGCTTGTTGCCCCACGCGTTGCCGAGACAGAAGTGCCACGACGTGTGCACGGTCTTGCGATCGATGCCGCGCATGGTGCGGTCGACGATCTCGTTGACCCACGCCCAGTCCTTGTCGCCCGAGAGGTAGGGCATCCACGCGCCGAGGTCTTCCAGCTGGATGTGCCGGCACCCGGCCTCGATGAGCTCGTGGATCTCCGTCGAGAAGACGTCGGCCAGCGCCTTCGACAGGTCGTAGCGGTTCTTCACCGGGCCGCCGCGGAAGTGCGCGAGCGTCGAGAGCTGCACCGGCCCGGCGCCGACACACGCCTTGATCGGCCTGGTCGTGTGCCCCTGCGCCCAGCGATAGATGAGCGCCATGCGCACCGGGCCGCGCGCGATCTCGCCCTCGACGGCGACGCCGCCGGCCTCGTCGAGCGCCCACACGTCGCGGCCGGTCGCCTTGGCGCGCGCCGGATGCGGCAGCTTCTCGGGCGAGAAGCCCTTGGTGCGCTCGAGCCAGTACCAGAGGAACGACCCGATCCCCATGTGATAGTCGTCGAACCACATCTGTCCGTCGGTGAGGATGTCGAGCCCGGCCTGCTCCTGATCCTTGATGACGGTGCGCGTTGCGTCGTGGAACGCCTCGGCGTGAGCGGCGACCTTGAACGCCTCGAGGACGTCGCGGCCGGCGAGCTGATGGGTGAACCACGCCGGCCGCGGGTAGCTGCCGACCATGGTCGTGGGCAAGATCCTCTGCGCGCTCATCGCCGGCGACGATACGCCCGAACCGACGCGCGAGTCTTACAGGTGCTTACGAGTCAGGAGCCGGGGATGAGATCGATCGTGTCGCCGGAGACCTTCTTGCCGCGGAGCACGCGGTAGTCGGCGCCCCATTGCTCGAGGACGACGGTGTCGTCGCCGGGCGCCGAGTAGAGCCACCAGCGGCAACGCTCGACGTGGCCTTCGGCCGGCGTGGTCTTCGCACCGAGGAGATTGCCGAGATCGCCGTGCAGCTTCGCGGTCGCGTTGCCGCGCTTGTCGAGCGCGAAGCGCACGTCGCCGATGACGAGCGCCTCGGGCGGATAGCCGGCGATGTCCGTGGTCGTGTCGTGCTCGAGGATGCGGACGTGCGCCGTGCCCACGCGCTCGAGTCCCGCCACGCACCACTTCGCGTTGACGCCGTCGACCACGCGCGCGCCGACCCAGCGGTGGCCGTCCTCGTCGTACTCGATCACGCCCTCGGCGAGGTAGTCCTTGCCGTCGATGGTGAGCACGTCGCCCACCTTCAGCTCCTTCAGGCCGCGCTCGCGTAGCACATCGCCGGGCAACGCCATGGGCGAGCTGCTGCCCGAGCCCAGTCGCTTGCGCTTCTCGCCGTTGTAGATGACGACGCCAGCGGTCGTACCACCGAGCGCGACGAGCAGCGCAACCACGATCAGGAACGTGAGCACGCGACCACTATATGGCGCGTCGCGTCGCAATGCGGCGCCTGCGGATGAGATTCACCGCGCCGCCTTGACACCCCCCGACGGAGGTCGCTACACCGTGCTCGCCGACGTGGAACACCGCGATCTCGCAACGACAGACACGAGCACGTCCGTCTCCGGGCCGCCGACCTGGCCGCCCCCTTCAAGCGTGGAGAACCCGATGGTTGCCGTTCAAGCTCCCGATGACCTCCGCCGCGTGCTGGACGACGAGGGCCGCGTGCTCCCGGGCGCGCGCGTGCCGGACGTCAGTGACGAGAAGCTGCGCAAGATCTTCGACACCATGTCGCTCGTCCGCATCATGGACGACCGCATGATGCGCCTGCAGCGCCAGGGTCGCCTCGGGTTCTACATGAAGGCGATCGGCGAGGAGGCGAGCCACTTCGCCGTGGCGCCGCTGCGCGAAGGTGACTGGGTCTACCCGAGCTACCGCGAGCAGGGCGCGTGGTTCTGGCGCGGGTACACGATCAAGGACTTCATCAACCAGCTCTTCGGCAACGTGCAGGACCCCGTGAAGGGTCGGCAGATGCCGGTGCACCACTCGGCCAACTGGCTCAACCTGGTGTCGATCAGCTCGCCGGTGGGGACGCAGATCCCGCAGGCCGTGGGCTCGGCGTACGCCGCCAAGGTGATGGGCAAGGACGACGTGTCGATGGTGTTCTTCGGCGAGGGCACGTCCTCGACCGGCGAGTTCCACGTCGGCATGAACTTCGCCGGCGTCTACAAGGCGCCGGTCGTGCTCGTCTGCCGCAACAACGGCTGGGCGATCAGCGTCCCGACGAGCCAGCAGACCGCGGCGAAGACGTTCGCGTCGAAGGCGGTCGGCTACGGCATGCCCGGCGTGCGCGTCGACGGCAACGACCTGCTCGCGGTGTGGCAGGTCGCGAGCGAGGCGATCGAGCGCGCGCGCGCCGGCGACGGCCCGACCCTGATCGAGGCGCTGACCTACCGCGTCCAGGGCCACTCGAGCTCCGACGACCCGAGCGTGTACCGCGATCCCAAGGAGCCGGAGATCTGGGAGAAGAAGGATCCGCTCAACCGGCTGCGCAACTACCTGCGCCATCGCGGGCTGTGGAGCGAGCGGTGGGAGACCGAGCTGCAGGAGAAGTACAACCAGGAGATCACCGACGCGCTCGCCGCCAGCGATCGCAAGCACGCGCCGGAGATCGGCACCATGTTCGACGATGTCTACGAGCAGCAGCCGTGGCACCTGCGCGAGCAGCACGCGTACCTGATGGCGCAAGCGCGGACCCGGAACCCGCATCACCACGGATAGGCACGGATAGCCATGCCCACGATGAACATTATCGAAGCGGTCCGCAGCGCGCTGCAGACCCAGATGCGCGCCGACCCGCGGGTGGTCGTGCTCGGCGAAGACATCGGCAAGTTCGGCGGCGTCTTCCGAGCGACGGCCGGTCTCTACGAAGAGTTCGGTCCTGACCGCGTGATCGACACGCCTCTGGCCGAGGGCGGCATCATCGGTTCCGCGATCGGCATGGCGATGTACGGGTTGAAACCTGTTCCCGAGATTCAGTTCGCCGACTTCATCTTCCCCGCGTTCGATCAGATCGTGAACGAGCTCGCCAAGCTCCGGTACCGGTCCGGCGGTCAGTACAGCGCGCCCGTCGTCATTCGCACGCCGTACGGCGGCGGCATCAAGGGCGGCCACTACCACTCGCAGTCGCCCGAGGCGCTGTTCATCCACACGCCCGGATTGCAAGTCATTTGCCCGTCGAACCCGGTCGACGCGAAGGGGCTCCTGCTCAGCGCCATTCGCGGCAAGGACCCGATCATCTTCATGGAG
>DATLEB010000238.1:0-17082 GCA_035525615.1 Kofleriaceae bacterium
CACGCCGCTGGACGCAGACGCGCTGCCGGACGCGGACGCGCTGCCCGACGCCGAGGCGCTGCCGGACGCGGCTTGCGGCGCGGACGCGATCACGCCCGCGTCGATCTCCTGCGTGTCGCCGCCGCTCGAGAGGAGCACCACCGCGACGACCGCGGCGAGCACGACCCCGCCGGCCGCGAGCACCAGCGGCAAGGAGCGCCGCGTGGGCGCCCCCGGCGGCGAGCCGATCATCGCGCCCGCGGCGCCACCGAGCGTGCTAGGCGCGGGCGCGGCGTACGCGGCACGTGGCATCGGGGCGCTCGACGGCATCGTCGCGGCGTAGCCCATCGCCGCGACCGGCGGCTGGCTCATCACGCCGGTGCCGCCCGGCAGCGCGCGCACGAGCTCGTCGAGCGACGCGAAGCGATCGTCGACGTTCTTGGCGAGGCAGCGCGCGATGATCGAATCGAACGCCGCCAGCGACGGATCCACGCTCGAGATCGGCGGCGCCGGCGCGAAGCGATGCTGATCGATGAACTCGATCATGCCCGGCCCCTCGAAGGGCAGCCGACCGGTGAGCATCTCGAACAGGATGATGCCGAACGCGTAGACATCCGTGCGCGCGTCGACGCGGCCCGCGCTCGCCCACTGCTCGGGCGACATGTACGCGGGCGTGCCCATCGGCATCGCCGTCATGGTCTTCACGCGCGCGTCGCCGGCGAGCTTCGCGATGCCGAAGTCGAGCACCTTGATGCGCTCGCCGCCGGCCACGTCCGGGTCCTGCACGATGAAGAGGTTGTCGGGCTTGAGGTCGCGATGGACGATGCCGCGCGCGTGCGCCTTGCTCACGGCGCGCGCGGCCTGACGCATGAACGTCATCGCCACCTGCGGCGCGACGCGACCGGTGCGGCGCAGGCGATCCGCGAGCGACTCGCCCTGCAGGAGCTCCATCACGATGTAGGCGCTGCCGTCGGCGAGCACGCCCTGATCGAAGATGCGCACGATGCCGGGATCGTCGAGCGCGGCGGCTGCCTGCGCCTCCTGGAAGAAGCGCTGCACCGTGTCCTCGGAGCCGGTGTGCTCGGGGAGCAGCTTCTTCACGACGGCGAGCTGGCCCATCGTGCGATGGCGCGCCGTGTAGACCACGCCCATGCCGCCGCGCTTGAGCTCGGCGACGATCTCGTAGTTGCCGATGACCTCCCCCATGCCGGCTGTCGATTCTACGTCATCGCTCACAGCGCGTCGTAGTACGGCCGCCAGAAGTCGCAGTCGGTGTCGCGGATGGCGGCCTCGGTCGTGGCCGGAGCGTCGAGGACGAGCGCGGTGTCGCTCGGATCGTACGCCGGCCAGGCGGGCGTGCCGCCGGGAGCGCCGGTGCGCGCGAAGCTCGACCAGTAGCCCTGCATGGCGGCGGAGAGCGCGAGCTCGTTGCCGGACGGCTCGTACGGCGCGCCGTTGACGAGGATCGCGTCGAACGTGCCGAACACGAACGGCACGTCGAGGCCGTGTGGAGCGCCGAGCGCGTTGGGTGCGTATCGGAAGAAGTAGCGATAGACCGGCTCGGTCTGGCCGGCGTCGGCGTGCGCGGCGATCTCGCGCGACGGGCAGACGAAGCGGCTGTCGGTGGTGAGGCGCACGTAGGCAGCGCGCGGCGAGGCGTAGTTTGCCGACGGATACTGCGCGAGCACGGCGTTGCCGATGGCGCCGTACTGGGCGCGCACCAGGTTCTGGTACGCAGTCTCGTTGAGCGACGCCGGCGCCTCGCGCGCGGTCTCGTCGGCGTTCGCGCCGATGGCGAAGGGCATGTGGTGGTGGCGACCGGCGGCGATGGCGGCCTCGGGCTGCTCGACGAGCGTGACGCCGTCGATGACGGAGCCGTACGTGCCGGCCGCGAGCGCGCCGACGGGCTGCGCGTTGGCGCGCGTCAGCTGCTCGGCGGTGGCGGCGCGGAAGCAGGCGGCGCGATCGCCCGTGCACGCGAGCGCGGTGGCGACCGCGTCGGCGGTCGTCTGGGCTTCCGCCGCAGTGTCGATGAACTTGCAGGCGCCGCTCTGCACGAGGGCGCGATGAAAGAGTCCCTCGGCGCCGGGCGCGGCAAGGAGCGTGCACGTGTTGCGGCCGCCGGCGGATTCGCCGAACACCGTGACGTTGCGGGGATCGCCGCCGAACGCCTCGATGTTGTCGCGCACCCAGCGCAACGCCGCGATCTGATCGAGCGTGCCGTAGTTGCCGACGGCGCCGTTCTCGGCCAGCGACGCGTCGGCGAGGAAGCCGAGCTGTCCGAGGCGATAGTTGATGGTCACGACCACGACATCGCCGCGCTCGGCGAGGCGACGCCCGTCGTAGATCGGGTCCGACGCCGTGCCGACCGCGTTTCCGCCACCGTGGATCCAGAACATCACGGGGCGCGGCGCGGCCGAGGCGGCCGGCGCCCAGATGTTGAGGAACAGGCAGTTCTCGTCGCCCCTGTACGTGCTGGTCTCGTCGAGCTGCGAGCACGCTAGCCCGAACGCGGTCGCGTCGATCTCCTCGGTTGGACACACCGGCGGTTGCGGCGCGCGCAGGCGCAGGTCCCCGATCGGCGGCGCCGCGTACGGCACCCGCTTGTACGCCCACGTCTCGCCGTCTTGTGCGCCGCGCACCACGCCGCTCGTCGTCGCGACACGCTCCGCCGGCACGGTGGGCTGCACCTTCAGCTGGCACGCCGTGCTCGCATCCTCGCCGCCGCCGTCGCCGTCGCCGCCGTCCACATCACCGCCGCCATCGTCACCGCTACACGCCGCGAGTAGCGCCGCCATCGCAAACCCGAGCCTCCGCATATCGATCATCATGCCAGCCCGAACAGCAACGCACGTGCCGCCGCTCGCCGGTACCTCGAGGTCCCGGGCGGGGACGGTGGAAAGTTTGTCAACTGTGCGCGGAAAACCGTACGCGCGCTCGCATGCGTGAATCACGCGAGGCGCAACGGGACGCGCCGCGGGGCGCAATGTTGACAAAGTTGACAAACTTTCCACCGTCCCCCGCTCGCCGGAGTCGCGAAACGCGACGGTGCGTGTCGCCGGTTCCTACAGCAGGCGGCGGCCGAGCGCCGACGCGAGCGAGCGGGCGAGCTGGTGCTTCACGTCGATCATCGCGAGGCCGGCGCCGAGCTCTTCGGCCATGGAGGTCATGACGGAGGACTCGAAGCCGCAGGGGTTGATGCGGAAGAAGTAGGAGAGGTCGGTCGACACGTTCAGGGCGAGGCCGTGGAAGGTGACCCAGCGGCGGCACGCGACGCCGATCGAGCAGAGCTTCTTGCGCGCGCCGCTCGTGCCGTCGAGCCACACGCCGGTCTTGCCCGGTTCGCGGCCGGCGTCGAGGCCGAACGCCGCGCACGTCGCGATCACCGACTCCTCGAGGTTGCGCAGATACTTGTGCAGGTCGCGCTCGCCCTCGCGCAGCTGCACGATGGGATACGCCACGAGCTGGCCGGGGCCGTGATAGGTGACGTCGCCGCCGCGCTCGACGGACACCACCTCGACGCCGCCCGCCGCGACGACGTTGGCCAGCGCCTTCTGCGAGCGCCCGACCGTGATCACGTGCGGATGCTCCACGAGCAGCAGCGTGTCGACGCCGGCGCCACCCTTGCGACCCTCGACGAGCGCGAGCTGCTTCTCCCACGCCTCGTGGTAGCCGCAGATTCCGAGATCGACGACGGCCAGGGGCGACGAACGATCTCCAGGCAGCGTGTCAGCTTCGGGCGTCACCGAGGCCGTACTTCTGCACCAGCCGGATCAGGTTTCGGCGCGACACCTTCAGATCCGCCGACGCGCGCGTCTTGTTGCCGGCGTGCCGGCGCAGCGCATCGACGATCATCCGCCGCTCGAGGCTCTCGAGCGCCGCGGGCAGCGAGCGCAGATCGTCCTCGGCCGCCGGCACCACGATGCCCGACGCGTGCTGCCGGATCCGCGGCGACAGGAGCTCCTCGGTGATGACCGGGTCGTCGCCGCTCAGCACCACGAGCCGCTCGATCTCGTTCTCGAGCTCGCGCACGTTGCCCGGCCACGGATACGCGCTCATGCGCGCGATGCAGCCCGGCGCCAGCATCTTTTTCAGGCCCGTGCCGCGACGCTGCCGCTCGAGGAAGTGCTCGACCAGCACGGCCACGTCGCTCGAGCGCTCGCGCAGCGGCGGCAGCACGAGGTTGATGACGTGGATGCGGTAGTAGAGATCCTCGCGGTACAGGCCCTGCGCCACCATCGCGCGCAGGTCGCGGTTGGTCGCCGCGATGATGCGCACGTCGACCTTGCGGGTCTCCGTGTCCCCGACGCGGTTGAACGTGCCTTCCTGCAGCACGCGCAGCACCTTCACCTGCAGCGCGGGCGACATGTCGCCGATCTCGTCGAGGAAGAAGGTCCCGTTGTCGGCGATCTCGAACAAGCCCGGCTTGTCGGCGACCGCGCCCGTGAACGCGCCGCGCTTGTGGCCGAACAGCTCCGAGTCGAGGAGGTTGTCGTTGAACGCCGAGCAGTTCGTCACGACGAACGGCTTGTCGCCGCGATTCGACCCGTTGTGGATCGCGCGCGCCACCAGCTCCTTGCCGGTGCCGTTCTCGCCCTGGATGAGGATCGTCGCGTCGGAGCGCGCCACGCGATCGAGCGTCGCGTACAGGGCCTGCATCGGCACCGAGCTGCCGATGATGGCGTCGTAGCCCTTGCGCTCTCCGACCGGGAACGTGCTCACCGTCGGCGTCGTCGCGCGCACGTGCGCCGCGACCTCACGCGCCGCCAGCGCGAGCAGGTCGCCGATGATCGCGATCTCGCCTTCGCCAAGCGTCGGCAGATCACTCGTGTCGTCGGCCGCGAAAGCGCCCGCGAGCAGCGCCCCCGCCACCGCACCGCCCACGCGCACCGGGGCGACGAGCTCGCGCACCGAGGGGTGCACCTCGACGACGTGCCACTCGCCCGGGTCGTTCAGCGCGGCCAGGAGCCGCGTCTCGCAGTCACCGCCCGGCGCCCACGGGCACGGGGCGGGCTCGCCGCCCTCGTCGGTCTCGCCCTGGTTGGCGTGCGGCAGGGAGCTGTTCCCCGCGGCGTCGAGCCAGCCGAGGGTCAGGCCCCTGCGACGTGCGACAGCCGAGAGGTGCCGCAGAAGCTCCAGATCCACCAACCGGTCCCAATCGATGGCGGCTGTCGTAAACACGGGCGGCAGTGTGACAACTCGGCACAATTAGCGCAAGCCCCTGTGACCCTGACACTTTGTGGCCAGTAATATCAGGTTGGTAGATCAACTGCCCAGCGCAGCGCCGAACGCGTTTCAGTCCAGGCACGTTCATCGACCTCCAGGTACGGGACCTCGACCGTCACGACCTCGAGGCCCAGGTCGACCCCGTATTTCGACCCGAACGACCCCGGGGTCGGGTAGCCGATGTCCCCGGAGGCCGGGTAGCCCGCCAGCCGGCCCATCTCCTCCGCGAGCTCCCGCCCACGGCCGTCCCAGTTCATCACCTTGTACGTCGCGTGCAGCCCGACCAGGCGCTCGGCGCCGATCTTGGCGATGAGGGCAGCGAGCGCTTGCGACTCCGGCTCGCTCTCCGCCGTCGCGCCCGGGAAGTAGCCGGCCTTGTGCTCGGCGGTCCAGTTCTTCGAGGCGAAGTTGCGGTTGAGGTCGACGTCGTTCGCGTTGTTCTTCGCGCCGGCGAGCAGCCCGTCGAGGTTGAGCGCGGGGATGATCCACGTCTCGCGCCCCGGCGGACGATCGATGAGCTCCTCGATCAGCCGCTGCGCCTGCAGCGCGCTCGACGGCTCGTCGCCGTGCATCGCGCCGAAGATGATCGCCGGCGGACGCGGTTTCGCGTAGCTCGGCGGTCGGAAGCTGATCGCCTCGATGGGGCGACCGAGCACGGTCGTGCCGATGATCTCGTCGGAGCCAGCCACGCGCGAAGTGTAACGCGCGGCTGGCCCGCGTTCGATCAGCTGTGCTCGAGGTTCTTGCCGAAGATCGTCGCGAGCCCGTACCCGATGAACGCCGACCACGCCGCGAACACCCACGGCTCCATGAGGAGCGCGTTGGGCTTGGCCTTGACCGCGTCGCCGAGGTGACCCGCGACGAGCATCAGGACGTACGCGGTGTACACGGCGTTCAGGATCCACAGCCACGCGATCACCTTGGCGCCCGCCGACGACGGCGGCGGGATCCAGACCAGGAGCGTCGCGACCGCGAGACCGAACGGAACGATCTTGAGGATCGCGCCGACCTTGGCCTTGCCGGGTGCGTCGCCGATCGCCTGGAACGCGGCGACGATCGGAGGATCACCGCCGTTCACGGGGACGAGCATCGTGGCGAGCACGCAGAGCGCACCGACGGTGGCGAGGATGCGCGGCAGCATCTGCGATCGATATTCGTGGCGCAGCATCAAGCCGGGCACGATGGTCAACGTGCTCGCAAAGATCACGAGCACCTGCCACTGGATCTCCTTCGCGTCCTTCAGGTACGTGACGAGCCCCAGGACGATCGGGACGAGCCCGAGCACGGCGGTGAGCGCACCACGCGGCACGGTCGCGAGCGGCACGAGGCCGAAGACGAGCGCGAGGATCGCGGCGGCGCTCACGTAGATGAGCTGGAACTTCACCAGCCCCGGCACGCCGTCGGCGGAGAGCGCGTCCCAGCGGAACGTGACCTTCGGCTCGATCGTGAACGGCATCGCACCCGCGATCAGCAGCGCGAGCCCGAACGCGATGAGCACGATCTTGATGCCGTCCTTGAACGGCTCGACGGGCGCACCGACGCGCGCGGCGGTGCGCGACGCGAGGTACGGCGGGTTCATCGGGCCGCCGGGCTGCTGATAGCCACCGACCGGCTGCGGGTTGTAGCCGCCCTGCGGCTGCTGATAGCCGCCGACCGGCTGCGGGTTGTAGCCCTGCGGTCCACCGCCGGGCGGACCGCCCATCGGCGGCGGCGGACCACCGTATCCGCCACCCATCGGCGGCGGTGGCCCACCGTATCCGCCGCCCATCGGCGGCGGTGGGCCGCCCATCGGAGGCGGCGGGCCACCGTATCCACCGCCCATCGGCGGCGGCGGGCCACCCATCGGCGGCGGCGGGCCGCCGTAGCCACCCTGCGGCGGCGGACCGCCAGGACCACCGGGGCCACCCATCGGACCCTGTCCGAGCGGCGGACCTTGTACGAACATCGTCGCCGCTTGCGACGCGTGCGGCGCGGCCGCCGGCGGAGCCGTTTGCGGCACGAGCGTCGCCGGCATCTGCGCCGCGCCACCGCCCATCGGGCCAGGACCCTGTCCGAGCGGCGGACCCTGCACCATCATCGTCTTCGCCTGCGCGCCATGTCCGGGCGGCGGACCCGCGGGCGGCATCGACGACGGTCCACCCATCGGGCCCGGGCCGCCCATCGGGGCGGGGCCTGGCGGCATCGACGACGGGACGAGCGTCGCGGCCACGCCCATCGCCTGCGCGCCCGGCGGAGGCGCAGCGGGCGGCGGACCGCCCATCGGCGGCCCCATCGGCGGAGGCGCAGCGGGCGGCGGACCACCCATCGGCGGACCCGCGGGCTTGAGCATCGCCACGCCTGCGGCCGGCACCGCGCCCTTCTGCTGCATGTCTTTCAGCAGATCCGTGGCCTGCCAGCCCATGACGGTCTTGGCCTGCGCACCGGCCGCGGGAGCCGCAGCGGGGGGCTGCTTGCTTCCGCAAAACACGCAGTGGAGTGCCGCGTCAGGCAGATCCTTCGCGCAGTTGGTGCACTTCTTCACAGTCGTCTCCCTAACCCGTGCGTTGTGGACACAGCGTCGCACAAATACAGAGCGTGCCCCCGCCGGCGCGCTACAATTTTTTCATGGACGAAGCGCCTCAGAGCAAGAAGTCCACGATCCTCTGGTTCGTGCTGCTCGCCGCCGTGGTGTTCCTCTGGTGGTTCCTCCGACCGCAGGAGGATGAAGGCGCGAGCCGCGCGTCGATCGAAGCCGATCGCATCGCCGCCGTCGGTACGGATCCCGACGATATCCTCGTCGATCTCCGCGACAACACGTCGGCCGCGACGGTCGCGCAGATCGAGCGCGACCTCGGCATCGATCTCGTGCTCGTGAGCGATCAGTCGCGCGACGAACAGTTCTATCGCGCGCACGTCGAGGCCGCGCGTCGCGACACCGTGCTCGCCGCGCTCGCGCGTCGCGGTGACGTGGAAGTGGCCGAGCCGGATGCGATGTTTGCCGCCTCGCCCATCGAGGGCTACGAGGTGCTGCCGCCCGCCGACGGGAACTGGGAAGGCTTCCCCAACGATCCGATGTACGGGAAGCAGTGGCACCTGAAGCAGATCGGCATGCCCGAGGCGTGGAAGCTCGCCGACGGCAGCGGCGTGATCGTCGCGGTGCTCGACACCGGCGTCGCGTACGAGACCTACCAGAAGTTCCACCAGGTCGAAGATCTCAAGGGCATCACGTTCGTGAAGCCGTTCGACTTCGTCGACAACGACAAGCACGCCAACGACGACCACGGCCACGGCACGCACGTGACCGGCTCGATCGCGCAGGTGACGAACAACAAGATCGGCGTCGCGGGCGTCGCGCGCAACGTGCAGATCATGCCGCTCAAGGTGCTCGGCGGTAACGGCTCGGGCTCGGTCGCCGGCATCGCCGACGCGATCCGCTACGCCGCCGACAACGGCGCCCAGGTCATCAACATGAGCCTCGGCGGGCCGTTCCCGTCGAAGGCGCTCAAGAACGCCGTCGCGTACGCGCACAAGAAGGGCGTCGTCGTCATCTGCGCCGCCGGCAACGACGGCCGCAACAAGGTCGGGTATCCCGCGGCGTATCCCGGTGCGGTCGCGATCGCGTCGACGCAGTCCGACGAGAACACCGCGTTCTACTCGAACTTCGGCAAGGACATCGACATCGCGGCGCCGGGCGGCAACACCCGCGGCAAGGACGGCGAGGCGGGCGGCGTCCTGCAGAACACCATCGCGATCGGCAACCCGACCAAGAGCGGCTACTACGCGTTCATGGGCACGTCGATGGCGGCGCCGCACGCGGCCGGCGTCGCCGCGCTTGTCGTCGGTGAGGGCGTCACCAACCCGGCGATGGTCGAGCAGATCCTCAAGGAGACCGCGCGCAAGCCCAACGGGCAGACGTACACCAGCGACAAGTACGGCGCCGGCATCATCGATGCGCCGGCGGCGGTGCAGAAGGCGCGTTCGAGCCACGGCATGTGGCAGGCCGGGCTGGGCCTCTTGCTCGCGGCAGCGGTCGCGGCCAGCGCGCGTCGTCGCGGTCTCGGCACGAAGCTCGGCGCGGGTTACCTCGGCGGCGTGATGGCCGGCTCGGGCGGCCTCTTCTTCCTGCCGCTCATCGCGGGCTCCATCGCGTCGTGGCCGGTGATCGAGATGCTGACGCGCGGCCTGCCGTCGATGGACATGGCGCTGCTCGGCGGCACCTCGCACGGCAACCCGCTGTTCATGAGCGCGCTCTTGCCGCTCGGTCTCATCGCGCTCGGCGCCAGCCACCCGAAGCTGCGCGGCCTCGTCGCCGGCGTCGCGGTCGGCGTCGCTGCGCACCTGCTGTTCTTCGCGGCCGTGCCGGTGTTCGACCTGAGCTGGGTGCCCGGCACCGCGGGCATGCTCGACACGCTGTGGCTCACCGGCAACGCGGCGCTCTGCGCCGGCCTCGCGACGCTGACGCTGCGCCGCTGAGAGAGCGCGCGCGTGCGTGCTCGGCAGGTCGGCTAGTTGCAGCCGTTGCAGGCGCAGCAGCCACCGCCGGACGAGTTGCACTCGTTGCCGCAGTTGGCGCCGTCGCAGCACACGTGGTTGCGGCAGGCGCTCGTGCCGTTGCACGTGATGTCGCACGTGTCGGCCGTGCAGTCGACGCCGCCGTCCTCGCACGCGGCCGTGCCCTGGCACGTGACGGTGCACGACGATCCGGCGCAGTTGATGCCGGCGTCGCACGCGTCGGTGCCGATGCACGTGATGGCGCAGCTCGTCGCCTGCAGGCAGTTGATGACGCCGTTCTCGCACGCGCCGGTGCCGGCGCAGGTGACCTCGCACCGTCGGCCCGCCGGACACGTGACGCCGCTCATGCACTGCGCCGCGCCGCAGGTGATCACGCACGTGCCGTCAGGCATGCAGCTCGTGCACGCCGGCGGGCAGACCGCCGCGTCGATCGCCGCCGCCGCGTCGACGGGACGCGCGTCGATCGCCGCCGCCGCATCGATCGTGCCCTGAGCGTCGATCGAGCTCGCGTCACCGGTGGGATCGGCGGCGTCGGTCTCGCTCGCGGCGTCGCCATCCGCCCCCGACGCGTCGATCTCGGCGCCGTGTGGCTGGAACTGACATGCCGCGAGGGCCAGCACGTATGCGATGAGCGCTCCCCGAAACCTCACACCACTAGAGTGAGCTGGAAGGCCTCGGCGGTTGCAACAGAATGCGCGCGTCGTCGTCGTGTCCGGCACTTGCGCAGCGTGAGGTCTCGGCGGATGCTGCGCGCATGTCGTCCGCGGTCGCACCTGCCAAGCGTCGCCACCGCCTCGTCGTCGCGCGCGAGCAGTACAAGTTCTCGTGCGCGCACATGACGGTGTTCCCCGACGGAACCAAGGAACGACTGCACGGGCACAACTACCAGGTCGGCGCGGTGCTCGAGCTCACCGACGTGAGCTTCACGCACATGATCCCGTTCGCGCCGATCAAGGAAGCGCTCGCCGCGATCTGCGCCGAGCTCCGCGAGCGCGTGCTGCTCGCCGAGAAGAATCCGTTCTTCGTGCTGGTGCGCGACGACGGTGACGAGATCGAGCTCACCTTGTGCGGCAAGCGCTACGTGCTGCCGCGCGAGGACGCGCTGCTCCTGCCGCTCGACAACATCGCGGTCGAGCCGCTCGCCGCCCACGTCGCCGACCTGATGCTGACGCGGCTCCAGGGCCTGCTCCTGCCCGACGTGGTGACCGCGCTCGAGGTCTCGATCCACGAGGGTCCGGGCCAGGGCGCGTCCTGCCACATTCCGCTGGGTCGCTAGAGCCCCGGCTGCTTCCGGCGGCGGGTCCGGCGGGACCCGAGCGCGGCGCGGACGCCGTGTGAGTCCACGTGGTTACGCGCGGCACGCGACCTGCTCTAGGGCTCGGCACACCCCGAACCCAAAAGCAGGATCCAATGAGCACGCTGCGCATTCTCTCGTCCGTCACTCTCGCCCTCTCTCTCGTCGCCACCGGCTGCGGTGACAAGAAGAAGTCCGACGCCGGCAAGACCACCGAGTCCGGCACGACCGCCACCGGCGGCGGCGGCGCCGCAAAGAAGAGCGGGACGGATCTCTCCGGCCTGCAGGCGCAGATCGACGCCGCGAAGACCAAGGACGACGTGGACGCCGCGTTCGACAAGTGCATGAGCACCGCGATCGACATGGCGA
The DNA here is from genome assembly GCA_035525615.1 of Kofleriaceae bacterium. Lineage (GTDB taxonomy): Bacteria > Myxococcota_A > Polyangia > Haliangiales > Haliangiaceae > UBA2376. The sequence goes on from DATLEB010000238.1 coordinate 11,360, forward strand.
TCGGCGGCGTGAAGGAGCCGGACAAGGACCCGGCCTACCGCGCGACCTGCAAGATCGGCTTCGCGAAGAAGCGCGCCGCCCTCGTCATCGCCGACTCGACGCCCGACAAGATGAACGTCATGTGCCTGTCCGCGTCGATGCAGCTCGAGGAGCTCGGCAACGAGGGCGGCCCCGAGGCCGAGGAGATGAAGAAGCTGATGTCCGACGTCAACAAGGCCTGCGGCCTCTGAGCTGAATCTCGACAGTCGAGATCAGATCCCACGCTCGAAGGTGCGTGCCAGCGCGCAGGCGCGCGCGCCCGCGGAGGGATCGACGCCTGGAGTCCCCTCGGTCGGCGGTTCGGTTCCACCCGGCCAGTCGCTCCGGCGGTGCCATTGCCCCGACCCGTCGACGTGCTCACCACCCGGCCGTGGAACTTACGCGGACTACGGGAGCCCCAGGCATCTTCCCCCTCGGCTCGCGCTCGTGCCTACTCGCGAGACACCGTCGAGCGCGAACCTGCGCCCAGCACGCCCGTGACCCGAGAGACTGGACCATGGGCGTGCGAATCGAGCACGGCGCGGCTTCGTCGAGCACGAGCACGAGCCGCACGCGGGCCATGCGCCCTGAACAGCGGCGTGCGAATCGATCACACGAGTGACCCGAGCGGCTCGTGCGAGGCGAGCAAGGCGCGTCTTTGAAAACTCGCGGGCGGGAAGGTGGGCCACCAACCATCGGGGCGAGCGTCAGGCCTGCTCTGGGGTCACGGTTCTCGGCGCCGCGTGAGTGAGTGAGTGCGCGCGCGGCGGTGGTGGGAGCACGAGCGTGGACCGAGGGGGCGTGTGATGCCGGGGGTCCCCGTAGTCCGCGTAAGTTCCACGGCCGGGTGGTGGACCCTCCACGGGTCGAGGCAATGGCACCGCCGGTGCGCCTGGCCGGGTGGAACCGAACCGCGGACCGAGGGGACTCCCGGCATCGCGCGCCTCCGCTGGTCCACGCGCCCGCGCGCTGGCACTCACACCTCCGCGCGTGCGCTCCTCACATCACGCGGCGCGGCGACACCACGGCGTTCGCAATGAGCAGGCCGGCGACGATCGCCATGGCAACGACGAACATCGCGAAGGTGGTCTCGATGCCGGTCAGCGTGTCGCGATCGAGTAACGACGAGATGCCCCGGAAGCCGAGGCTGCCGGGCACCAGCAGGATCATCGCGGGTACGAGCACGACCTGCTGCGGCCGGTCGAGGCCACGCGCGTAGAGGTTGGCGAAGATGCCGAGGCCAAACGCGCCCACGAGGACGCCGAGCTGACCACCGAGCAGCTCGGTGCCTTCGCGCGCGCCGGCGAAGCCGACCAGCGACGCGAGCAGGATCCAGCCGATCGCCGCGCGCTCGGCCTGGCAGACGACGACCATGCCGAGGGCGGACACGACGAACGCGACCCAGACGCTCCACGCCGGCAGCGTCACCGGCGTGTCGGACGCGATCGTGAACAGCTCGGCGGCGAGGCGTTCGCCGAGCGCGACGCCGAGCGCGAGCTCCAGCAACACGACGAGCGCGGCCATGAGGCGCGCCGTCCCCGAGACGAGGTTGCGCGTGGCGAGCTCGGTCATCGCCGTGGTGAGCGTCATGCCGGGCAAGAGCGCGATGAGCGCGGAGATCGTTACGATCGATGCGTGGATGCCGGCGATGTTGCCGGCCAGCGCGCCGGCGCCGAAGGCCGCCACGAACGCGCCGAGCAGCTCGAACGCACGCGCCGCGTGCGCGCGCGCCTTGGTGAGGAGCGCGAGCGCGCCGATGACGAGCCCCACCGCGGCGGCCGCGGCGATGTCGCGCGCGCCACCGCCGAAGAACACGGTGACCGAGGCCGGGGTGAGCGCCGCCGTGATGGTCTCGGGCACCGGGCCCCAGACGCGCGGCGACTTCTCGATCGCCGCGATCTTCTCGAGACCGACCTCGGGATCGATCTCGCGATCGGAGACGGCGTCGGCGAGCGCGTCGAGCTTGGCGAGCTTCGCCAGATCGAGCTCGGGCGGCGCCAGGCGCATCATCGACGTGCGCAGCTCGGACGGGTCCCCGAAGCGGACCGTCAGGAAGGTCGGGGTCGACAGCACCTCGGCCAGCAGCCCGAGCTGGCCGCACACGATGCCGAGCGCCTCCTCCAGGCGGTGGGCCGGCGTCCCGTACCGGTGCAGCGCCCGCCCCAGGGCGAGCACGAACCGGATGCGATCGCGCTCGACCAAGGCCCGGTCGGCCGCCGGGAGCTGGTCCGTGTTGCCGCGCGGCCGGGGACTCACGGGCCCCAAGCTAGCGGCACTCCTCGCCGAAAACCAGAACGCCCTTGGCTCGGTAAATCCGATGGCCAAGGGCGGTCGTACAAGTCAAACTGAGTCGTAGTCGAAGCGATACGAAGCTAAAGAACGAAAGTCAGTCGCAGACTAAGCTAGCTATCAGTTGCGACAGCCCGGCACGGCGGTCGCGACGGAATAGTAAGCAAGGGGCGGGCCACGGAGCACCGAGGCCCGCCAATCTATTGTAACCACGGAAGTTCCGTGTTACGCGAGCGACTCGTTTTACGGGAGCGCCGCAACCAACTCAGGACATCCGTGTCAGGGGCGGCCAACCCGGTTGCAACTCTTTGCAGAGCCGTTCGATGGGACAAAACATCCTGGTTGTGAACGCGGAAGGACCCGAGACCCGGGTCGCCGTGGTGGAAGAGGGCGCGCTTGCCGAGCTCTTCGTCGAGCGAAAGCACGATCGCGGGCTCGTTGGAAACATCTACCGAGGGAAGGTCACGCGCGTGCTGCCTGGCATGCAGGCGGCCTTCGTCGACCTCGGCAAAGGTGTCGAGCGAGCCGCGTTCCTCTACGTCGGAGACGTCCTCGGTGCCGACGACGGCAAGAAGATGTTCGACGACGTCGAGACCGAAGATGGTGACGAGGCGCCGGAAGCGGCCGCGTCGCGCATCGCACGGTCGCGCAAACACCTCGCCCAGCGGAAGATCGAAGATCTGCTGAAGCCCGGGCACGAGGTGCTGGTGCAGGTCGTGAAGGATCCGATGGGCCTGAAGGGCGCACGCGTCACCGGCTACCTGTCGCTGCCGGGGCGCTACAGCGTCTACATGCCGGCGGTGAATCAGGTCGGCGTGTCGCGGCGCATCTCGTCGGACAAGGAGCGAAAGCGTCTGCGCGAGGTCATCATCGACGCGCGCGGCGGCAACAAGGGTGGATTCATCCTGCGCACCGCGGCCGAAGGCACCGCCGAGCAGGAGATCCGCGACGACATCGAGTATCTCCTGCGGCTGTGGAAGGAGATCGGGCGGCGCGAGGACGAGGTGAAGGGCGCCGGCCTCATCTACGGCGAGCTCGACCTGTCGCTGCGCCTGGTGCGTGACCTCGTGCGCGAGGAGACCACCGAGGTCCACATCGACGACGAGGATCAGTACAACCGCGTCCGCCGGTTCACGGAGACGTTCCTGCCGCGCTACGCGGAGCGCATGAAGCGCTTCGAGGGCCGGCGGCCGATCTTCGATCACTTCAACATCGAGCCGGCGCTGCGCGTCGCCGTGGCGCGGCGCGTGCCGCTGCGCAGCGGTGGCTCGCTGGTGATCGATCAGGGCGAGGCGCTGACGGCGATCGACGTCAACACCGGCAGCTTCACGGGGTCGAACAACGATCTCGAGGAGACGGTGACGCGCAACAACCTCGAGGCCTGCGACGAAGTCGCGCGTCAGCTCCGGCTGCGCAACATCGGCGGCATCATCGTCGTCGACTTCATCGACATGGACAAAGAGGGAAATCGCAAGAAGGTCTGGGACGCGTTCCAGAAGGCGCTGTCCAAGGATCGCGCCCGCTGCAACGTGACCAAGATCAGCGAGCTCGGCCTGGTCGAGATGACGCGCAAGCGCACGCGCGAGTCGCTGTCGCAGCTGCTCACCGAGCCGTGCCCGATGTGCGAGGGCGCGGCGGTGGTGAAGTCGACGACGACGGTCGCGTACGAGATCCTGCGCGAGGTGCGTCGGTCGGGCAGCTCGGTCGACGCCGAGAAGGTGGAGATCGAGTGCGCGCCCAAGGTCGCCGAGATCCTGAGCGCGCGCGAGCGCGACTACCTCGACGGCCTGGAGAAGAAGTTCCAGAAGCTGGTCGTGGTGCTGGCGCAGAAGAGCTGGAAGCCGGACCAGTACCGGGTCGCGGGCAAGATGTCGACGGAGATCGCGGCCGAGGAAGCCAAGCAGGCGGCGGCGCTCGGTCACGCACCGCCGCCGGTCCTCGGTGGCGCGCGCGGCGGCGGCGGCGGCGCTGGCGGCAAGCGACGGCGCCGCGGTGGTCGCGGTCGTTCGCGCGACTGAGGCGCCGCGCGACTGACGCGCCGCGCGACGGGTCGACTAGAGATCGATCGTGTGGCGGCCTTTCCCCAGGTCGAGCCACTGGCCGCCGGTTCCGATCGTGCCGGCCTCGCACGGCGCGACCAGCGTATCGCCGCCGAGCGTCGCCTTCTTCTTGCAGCCGGCGCGCGCGCGCGTGACGATCGGAGGCAGGCAGACGACCTTCTTGTTGGTGTCGTCGGCCGCGCACACGAGGAACGCGCGCTCGGTCCATCTCTCGACGACGACCGCTTTCCAGAGGGAGCGATCGCGTGGACCGAGGTCGTCGGGCGCGCACGTCATCGACATGGTGTAGTCGACGTCGATCTGCGCGACGGCGGCGCGACGCCCCGAGGGCAGCGCGAGGTTGTCGAGCCGGGTCTTCGCGACCCTGGCGGCGTCGTCGTGGCAGGTGTGGCCGTCGTGGGCGTACACCTCGTACGTCGGTCCGGTCCAGACGCCGTCCTCCATGAACACGGCGAGGCGATGCGCGGTCGTGCCGTCGCTGCCGCTGCGGCGCAGCTCGACCGCTTCGAAGCGGAGCATGGAGCGGTTGACGACCGTCTCCGCGGTGGTCGGGCCCTGCGCGAGGCCGGCGGTGATGACGGACGAGAGGATGAGGAGGCTCATCCCGGTGCAACGCCGGGCCACGGCGAAGTGTTCGCCGGGCGGGTGGTGACGTGCGGCAGCGGGCGGAAATCGCTGCTAGCATGACCGGGTGAGCCTCACGCGACGGATCCTGGAGACCGCCAAGAGCGGCATCTCCTCGCTGACGTCGCTGGTCATCGTCGACGACGAGCCGCTGGCCAACGTCGAGGCTGCGGCGCTCGAGGCGGAGGTCGCGGCGCGTAAGAAGGCGCGCAAGGAGCGACCCGGGCAGTCGCGCATCGGCAAGCTGGCCTCCGCGACGGTCGAGGCGCGCGCCGAGCGGGCGCGGCAGGCCGCCGACCGCTCGCGCAAGGTGAAGGGCGAGCGCGAGACGCGGGAGGCGAACGCGCGGCGCGCTGCCGACGACGCGTTCCGCCGCATCAAGGAGCAGGCCGCGCGCGGCGGCGGTCCGTCGTCGTCCTCCTCGTCCACGAGCGGCTCGTCCGGAAGCCGGACAGGTTCGTCGGGCGGCAGCGCGCGCGCGGCGAAGTCGTCGGGCGGTGCGCAGGTCGCCGAGTGGTACAAGACGCTCAACCTGTCGCCGGGCGCGGACCTCGCCGAGGTGAAGAGCTCGTACCGCCAGCTCATGCGCAAGTACCACCCCGACATGCACGCCGGGAATCCTCAGAAGCAGAAGGCCGCGACCGAGCTGTCGATGCGGGTCACCACCGCGTACAACGGCCTGGTCTCGCACTTCGAGAAGAAGTAGCTGTGATACAGATGCGGCGTGGACGT
>DATLEB010000251.1:0-10949 GCA_035525615.1 Kofleriaceae bacterium
CGCCGTGCTTCGCCGCCGCGTAGGCAGCTTGACCAGCGAAGCCTTTCACGCCAGCGCCCGAGGACGTGTTGACGATCGCCCCACCGCCTTGCGCGAGAATGAGCGGGATCTCGTACTTCATGCACAGGAACACCCCGCGCACCGCCTTCAACAACGCGGGGGTCGAACAGCCGATCACGGCGACCGCTCGCGCCCGCGCGCGCAAACGCCAGCGCCGTGGCGCGGCCGATGCCGGCTCCCGCGCGGGTCACGAATGCAACCTTGCCGTCGAATTCCCGCTTCTCGTTCACGGCGATGCTGCCGCTCACGGCGAGCATGAGCGAGCTGAGGGACGCGCCCAGCCATTCGTGCGGCAGTCGCCAAATGGCGATTCGTACTTCCGCAAGCGCGTGCGCCTACCCGACGGCACGTCCGGTCAGGTTGTACGCTCTCGCCATCGTCGGGTCTTTTGACCAAAAGTCAGTAGAGGTAAGGAGACGGCCGGCGGGGCGTGCTTATGCTGCCAGGATGTCGACCGCCACCACCGCCACTTCGAGCCCCACCTCCGCCATGGACCGCCGCACCAGCCGCGTCGTCGAGCCGCTCTTCCAGCTGTGGAGCCACGTCTACGACGCGCGGTTCTTCCAGCAGTTCTACGGCCGCATCCACGATCGGATCCTGCGCAACGCGCCCGCGCCCGCCGGCGTGACGGCGGCGCTCGACGTCGGCACCGGCACCGGCGAGCTGCTCGTGAAGCTCGCGCGTCAGTATCCGAAGTCGCGCATCGTCGGCCTCGACATCTCGGCGGCCATGCTGCGCCAGGCCAAGCAGAAGGACTTCGGCAGCGCCGCGGTCGAGCTGGTGGAAGGCAGCGTCTACGAGCTGCCGTTCGACGACGGCACGTTCCAGCTCGTCACCAACACGATCTCGTCGCACTTCTATCGCGACTTCGGCGCCGCCGCCCGCGAGCTCGCCCGCGTCGCCGCGCCGGGCGCGCGCCTCGCCATGGCCAGCCTCGGCAACGGGCCGCTTCGCTTCCTGCCGGGCGCGATCGGCGCCGAGGTGAAGGTCGGCGAGATGGCGTATCGCTCGCAGGCGCACCAGCGCGCCATGCTCGAGGAGGCCGGCTGGGCCGTCGAGCGCGTCGATCGCCTGATGCTCGGCGCGCTGCTCTACAGCGCGCGACGCAGCTGACGGTCTCCAGCGACCGTCAGTGGCAGTTCTCGAAGTTGATGTCGCCCTTGAGCTTGTAGCCCTGGGCTTCGCAGTCGAGGACGGCCTTGCCGGAGACGTTCTTGACGTCGTTCACCGTCGAGCTCTGGTCGTTCACCGTGAGCGAGCCGCACACGATGCCCAGCTCCTTGCCGACGGTGGCGCCCTTGTCGAACACGATGACGCCCATCTCGCCGGTGGGCGTGAGCCCGAGGCGCAGGCGCATCCCGTTCGAGCCCGACACCTCGACGCCGCGGAAGCCGTAGACCGCGCCGTTGCGGCACGAGCTCCAGCCGACCTTCTCGCCGTTGATCTCGACGGTGCCGCTCAGCTTGTTGCTGCAGAAGCACGAGCCCCACAAACCCATGAGCGCAACCGGAATCAGCCAGGGTCTCCGCATGACCCGAGCATATCGCGAGATCCGCCCGCGCGATCAGCCGACGACGGCGCCGTTGGCGCGCTTGGCCGCGCCGTTCTTGAGCAGCGTCAGCGCCGGGACCACGATGAGCGCGCTGGTCACGCAGCAGACCTCGCCGAGCAGCGACGCGATGCCGAACGACTTGATGGCGAGGTTCTCGCTCACCAGCAGCGACCCGTAACCGATCATCGTGGTCAGCGAGCACACGAACACCGACGCGCCCGCCGAGCGCAGCATCTGCTTGGCGTTGATGGCGCCGCCCTGCGGGTGCGCCACGTTGATGGCGTAATCGACGCCGAGGCCCAGCGTGATGGGCAGCGCCACGAAGTCGAGGAAGTTCACCTTCAGGTCGAGGAGCGCGCAGGTCGCGACCAGCGCCACCGCGCCGACCGCCGTCGCCGACAGCGTCGCGTATGACTTCCGCACGCCGCCCCCGATGACGGCCACCAGCAGGATCAAGCCCAGCGCCGCCGCCAGCGTCACGCGCGGCGCGTCGCGCTCGATCGCGTTGATGATGTCGGCGAAGATGACGCTCGAGCCCGACGTGGTCACGATCTGCCCGTCGGGCAGCTCGATGCGGCGCACCGCCTCGGCGAACTTGATGAGGTCGCGGCCGTCCCACTCGTCGATGCTCGGGCCGGGGCGCACCGAGATGAGCAGGCCCACCTTCTTGTTGCGCTCGCGCAGGCGGCCGAGCACCTCGGGCGGCAATTTGTCGGCGTCGATGGCCGGCATCTGATCGTCGGGCGGCGGCTTCAGCTCCTCGAGCGCGGCGAGATCCGCGTCGTCGAGCGCCTGCAGCGCGTCGTCGTCCAGAAGGTCGCGCAGATCCTTCAGGACCTTGCGCTTCGCCACCTGCTCCGGGAGCGGCGGCGCCAGGTCGAGCACCGAGCGGATGTCGCCCAGCACGCGATCCTCCGGCTTCTTCCCGGCGTCGATCTTCTTGAGCGCCGCCACCACCTGCGGCACCTGGTCCGCGTTGTCGACGGCGATGAAGGTCGCGCCCGAGATGCCCTTGCCGAACGCCTTGTCGCTCTTCGCCAGCCACGCGCGGCTCACGTCGGCCGAGCGCGTATCGGCGCGCAGGTTGCGCAGGTCGTACTCGAACGGGTCGGCCGCGACGTACTGATACGAGATCCACAGGCAGCCCGCGGTCACCGCGAGGATGCCGGCGGTCACGACGATCGGATGCTTGAAGCCCAGCGCCCACGCCTGGATCCGCCCGAGCAGCTCCTTGCTCGGCGCCATCGGCGCCGGCGCGAACCGCAGGACGAGGATCGGGATGAGCGCGTAGGTCGCCACCCAGCACAGCGGCATGCCGGTCGCGCCGATGACCGCGAAGTCGGCGAAGCCCTTGAAGTCGGTCACCGCGAGCGCGCCGTACGCGACGACCGCGGCCAGCGACGCGACCAGCGTCGGGCGCACCGTCGTGTGCACCGCCGTGATCATCGCCTTGTCGGCGTCCATGCGCGTGCGCTCGCCGTTGTACCGCGCGATGAGGAAGATGCCGTAGTTGACGCCGTTGCCGGCGACGATCGCGCCCAGGAACGCGGTCGCAGCGTTGAGGTGACCGATGGTGAGCGCGGCCGCACCGAGCGACGCCGCGGTCCCGACGACCAGCACCGCCATCAGGATCACGAACAGGCGGAACGAGCGGAAGAACAGCAGCAGCACCGCCGGGACGAGGATGATCGTGATGAGCGCGGACAGGATCACGCCGCGCACCAGCGCGTGATGCTCGATGAGCGTCTCCTCGACGCCACCCGTGATGCCGATCTCGACGCCGGGATGCGAGCGCGCGAGCTGCGTGCGCTCCGCCGCCAGCGCGGCCACCAGCTGGTCGCCGCGCCCCACGTCGGTGCGCGGAAACGCCGAGCGCACCACGACCAGCTGCAGCGTCCCGTCGGCCGAGATGAAGCCCGAGCGCTCGAAGCGCGCCTTGATGGTGCGCCACTTACCGCGCAGCTCCTCGAGCTCGGCCTCGCCCTCCGCCGGCTTCTTGGCCGTGCTCTCTTCTTGCTCTTCATCGTCGAGGTTGATGAACAGCGGATTGGCCTCGACCTTCGCCGCCTCGATGCGCTGCTTGAGCGCCGTGCGCGCGTTCTCGAGGTCCTCGAGCGGCGCCAGCATGTGAAGGTTGGTGCGCAGGAACGTGCGCAGCTGCTGGTCGTCGTCCTCGACCGCCGACACCAGCTCCTTGGGCAGGGCGCGCGCCTTGGCCGCCATGGCCGCGGCGACCTCGGCCCGCGCCTTCGGGTCCTTGGACTCGACGAGCACGAGCACGGTGTCCTGCGCGACCACGCGGTCCTGCAGGCGGCGCAGATCGCGCACCGACGGCGCGTCCTCGGGCAGGAGCGCCGCGAAGTCGGCGCGCAGCGGCAGCCGGAAGATGATGAGGTAGACCGACGCCACGAAGACGACGGCGCTCACGGAGAGAACCCAGACGGGGTGCCGGAGCAGCCAGCGCACCCAGCTCGTCGAACGTCGTGGGCTCATCGAGAAGGTTGTCTATCCCAAACCCGCGTGCTCAAGGCAAGTCCGTCCGGCGGTACGGATGGGTCACTTGTGGTCGGAAAGCTCGGGCTCGTTCCGAGCATCCTCGCGCCAGGCCTGGAACGCGGGCAGCGCCTGGACGGCCGCCACGTACGCCTGGGCGACCTCGTCCATCGGCACGTGATAGGTCGTGAACCGGGTGGTCACGGGGGCGAAGAACGCGTCCGCGATCGAGAAGCTCCCGAACAGGAAGGGGCCGCCGGCGGCCCGCTCCCGCGCCTCGCGCCAGATCTCCTGGATGCGCGCGGCCTCGGCGAGCGTGTCGGGGTTATGCCCACGCCCGGGATACGACCCGAGGACGTCCATGGTCATGTGTGTGCGGAGCGCCATGAAGCTCGAGTGCATCTCCGCGACCACCGAGCGGGCGCGCGCGCGTGTGGCGCGGTCCGTCGGCCACAAGCCGGCATCGGGAAACAGCTCGTGGACGTACTCGGCGATGGCCAGCGAGTCGTTCACCCAGAGGTCACCGTCGCGCAGGACGGGGACGCGGCCGGCCTTGTTGATCGCGATGATGTTGTCGCGCGTGTCGGCCTGATCGAGGTGAATGAGCTGCGTGCGGTAGGTCGCCCGCGACGCCTCCATCACGAGATACGCGCGCAGCGACCACGACGAGTACCGCTTGTTGCCGATGTAAAGAACCAGGTCGCCCATGCGCGCACCGTAGTACGATCCGCGGCGTGCGGGGACTCACGACGGGGCTGATCGCGTCGGCGCTGGCGTTCGGCGCGCAGGCATGTGGCGACGACAACGTCGTCGACGGCACCGGCGTGCGCAGCGGCAGCCGGCTGCGGGCCCGGTATCTCGTCGCCGACGGCGCGCGCCAGTTCGTGGGCTTCCACGATCGCGAGCGCGACGAGGATTGCACCTTCGATCTCCGTCCCGGGCAGACCACCGCGCGTTGCCTGCCGGCGAGCACCTCGGCCGGCGGGTTCATGGACGCGGCATGCAGCGTTCCGATGTTCGGGGTCGGCGCGGACACGTGCTCGCTGCCGACGCCGTACGTGCACCAGGCGGCGATGGCGTGCGGCGGCGGCATCGCGCGGCTCTGGCGCGTCGGAACGTTGCAGCGGCCGTCGACGGTCTACTTTGTCGACTCGATGGGGGTGTGTCGTTCGACTCCGGCCGGCTCCACCAACGTGTTCTACGCCGCGATCGAGGAGGTGCCGCTCGACCGCTTCGTGAGCGCGGCGTGGCGCGAGGCGGCAGGCGAGGGACGCGTCCTCGAGCGGTTCCTCGCCGGCGAGGATGGCTCGCGCATCGCGGTGGGCGCGTACGACCGCGTGCTCGACGTGCCGTGCACCGTCTCGAACATCGCCGGCCAGCTGGCCTGTCACCCGACGGTGAGCGAGGGCGGATGGCTGTGGTCCGACGACACGTGCACGACGCAGGTCGTCGAGCGCGACACGGCGCAGTTTCCGGTCTGCGCCGGTCCGATGCCTCCCTACGCGGCGATCACGCATCCGGGCAGCAGCTGTCGCGTCACGCGCACGCTCGTCGAGATCGGGCCGCGCGCCACGCCCGCGAACCTGTACTTCGGGCTGGGCGAGGCGTGCGATCCGGCGGCGAACGACGGCCGCGAGCTGTACGAACTGGGCGCCGAGGTGCCGTTCCCGGACCTCGCGCAGGCGCAGCGCGCGGACGTGGGCAGCGGGCGGATCCACACGCGCATGCTCGTCGCCGACGGTGCACGCGGCGTCGACACCGGCCTGGTCGATCGCGACTTCGAGCAGCCGTGTCGTCCGGGGCTCACGCGCGATGGCGTGATGCGCTGCTTGCCGTCGCGCGGCTTCACCATCCGCGCGTACTACGGCGATGCCGCGTGTGGCGTGAGGGTGCCGATCGCGTCGATGCTGGCCGAGTGCGATGGCAGCGCCGACGGCTATCCGCAGACCCCGGTCGTCGTCGAGGACGAGCCGCCGGTCATCGCGTGCGGGAACCCGATCTCCAAGATCTATTCGGTGGGCGCCGAGTACGCTCCGGGCACGGTCTACGACCGCAACGGCGCGACGTGCGAGCCGATCATGTGGGAGCGCACCGACTACCGGATGTGGGCGCTCGGCGAGGAGATCGCGCCCGATCGCTTCGTCGCCGTCGACGAGCTCACCGAGTAGCGCGCGCCGGCAGCGGCAGCGGCATCGGCGCGAGGAAGGCCGTCTTCAGGCGGCGGTAGTCGCCGCGCAAGGGCACACCGGCGCGCGCGAGCCATTCGAGCACGCGCTCCGACGAGAAGAGCGCGAGGAGCGCGTCCACGTCGCGCCATGCGGGCGGGGCGCCGGGCAGCGGTCGCAGCGCGTACGCGGTGTCGAGCACGAGCGCGCCCGAGCTGTCGAGCACCGCGCGGGGCGTGCGCGCGACATCGGGGACGATCACCTTGGGCGCGCGATCGAGGAGGAAGGCGAGGTTCTGCGGCCGCCCGAAGACGTGAAAGTTCTCACCGGCGAAGCGACCGCGCTCTCGCGCCTCGAGCCGCTGACGATGCGCGAGCAGGTGCGCCGCGGCGCGCGGCCACCGCGTGCGCATGGTCGCGAACGAGATGAGCTCGCCAGCGTCGGTGTAGGGCACGATGCAGCGCGCCCGCGTGGTGGCGCCGGGCTGGACGTCGCGCCCGCGCCAGACCGGCCGCGTCGCCGCCAGCTCCACCACCACGCCATTCGCGTCGCGCACGAGCGCACCCTCGACGCGCGCCTCCGGCAGCACGAACACCGGGTCGGCGTTCGTGCCCGTCCCCTTCGCGATCCTGGCCACATCACCCAACGTCGGACCCGTGCCCGAGCCCGATGCGATCCACGGCGCTTCACCCACCATCCCAACATCGATCTCTGCCCGCTCCCACCCTCGCGCCTCGCGCCTCAGGACGGGCACGCGCGCCGGCTTCGCGCCGCGCTCCATCACCACGATCGAGCAATACGTCGTCGCATCCGGGAAGACCTGCGCCGCGCCGAAATCCACGACGCCACGCACCGCCCCCTCGCGCGCCAGGAACCCGCGCAGCCGCGCCGCCCAGCGCGCCGTCAGCCAGCGCGACGGCACGATCAGCCCGACGCGCCCGCCCGGCCGCACCCACCGCAGCGACGCCTCGATGAACGCGCCGTACAGATCCCACTCGCCGTGCGCCGTCGCCGCGAACGCGCCGCGCACGCGCTTCCACAGCGCTGGGTCGCTCTCCTTCATGCGCACCGAGCGCACGTACGGCGGATTTCCGATCACCGCATCGACCGCGCCGTCGCGCAGCGCCGCCGGCATACCGAACAGCGCCTCGGCGACGTGCACCTGCGCACGCGGCACCCGCGCGCGACACGCCTCCGCGACCGTGCGATCGCGCTCGACACCGACGAGCTCCACGCGCCGTCCCACCACCTCCGCCGCCGCTTCGAGAAAGCGCCCGTCGCCGCACGCGGGATCGAGCACGCGCCGCACGTCGTCGCCGAGCACCGCACGGCAGACGAGCTGCGCCAGCGCCGCCGGCGTGAACACCTGGCCGCGCGAACGTCGCTGTGCGCGCCCGCTCGTCCCCTCGGTCAGGGGCCGTTCACCGTCGACGATCGCCGCCTCGAGCTCACGGGTAGTCGGCAGGAAATCGGCATCGTACATGCAGCTACCCCAGACATACTCCTCCCGTCGGACACGTCCGCGCTAGCGTTCCATCGTGCTGGTTGCACCTCCCATCGTATCTACCGGCCCCTGCCGGCGCGCACCACTGGTCGAGGTCGGGACGGGGCGTGTCTATGCGGTCGAAGTCGGCCCCGGCTGGGGCATTCACGGCGTGGTCCCGTGCCTCGAGAGCACCGCGCGCGCGCTGCCGTCGTGGCGCAGCCAGCTCGGTCGTCCGGGAATCTCGCTGGTCGTCGATCTCGCGCTCGCGGAGCTGGTCGGCCTCGACGGCGACGATCTCTGCAACGTGCTCGCGGGCTGCGACCTCGGGCCCGAGTCGCTGATCGTGCGCGTGCCGCGCTTCGCCGCCGGCGACCCGACGGCCGAGCTCGATCACCTCGCCGAGCTGGGCGTGTCGATCGCCATCGCGGCCCTCGACCTGCGCGGCGCCGGCGCCGGTCTCCTGGCGGGCGCGCCGATCGACCTCATCGAGCTCGCGCCGGGCGCGGTCGGTGCCGTCGACGCCAACGGCGAGGCCGCCGCGGCGCTCGAGGTCGCGATCGACGTCGCCCACCGGCACGACTGGCTCACCGTCGCGCGCGACGTGGCGCGGCCCGAGCAGCTCGCCGCGCTCCGCCGCCTCGGCTGTGATCTCGCGTCAGGTCCCGCCGTGACGCAGATCTGGCCGGCGATCGACGCCGCGCTCGCACGCCTGCCCGCGCCCCTGGCGAGCTGACCACGGATAGCGCGATACTGCGGCGCGATGGGGAGTCCCCGCGTCGTCATCGTCGTCAACCCCAACTCGCAGGGCGGGGCGCTCGGTCGCAAGTGGCCGGAGCTCTCCGACGTCATCCGCCGCGAGCTTCCCTTCGAGGTCGTGCGGACGACCGGACCCGGCGACGCGACGCGGCTCGCCGCCGAGGCGCTGCGCGGCGGCGCCGAGATCGTGGTCGCGGTCGGCGGTGACGGCACGATCAACGAGGTCGCCAACGGGTTCTTCGAGGGCGGGACGCCGATCAAGCCGGGCGCCGCGCTCGGGATCCTGCCGTTCGGTACCGGCGGCGACTTCGTGCGCACGGCGCGCATCACGAAGGAGTGGGCCGCGGCGGTGCGGGTGCTGGGACGGGGGCATCGCCGGACCGTCGACGTGGGGCGCCTCGATCACACCACCCACGACGGCAAGAACGGCGTGCGCATGTTCATGAACATCGCCTCGTTCGGGCTCTCGGGCGTGACCGATCGCTACGCCAACCAGAGCAAGAAGCGGTTCGGCGGCAAGATCTCGTTCTTCGCGGCGACGGCGCGCGCGATGTTCGCGTACGACAACCAGCGCGTGCGCATGGTGTTCGACGAGAAGCCGGCGGATGCGGTCGACATGACGATCTCGACGGTGGCGGTCGCGAATGGTCGCTACTTCGGCGGCGGCATGTTCATCGCGCCCGACGCGGAGCTCGATGACGGGTTCTTCGACGTGGTCGCGCTGGGCGACATGGGCATGGCCGATTTCGTGCTCAAGAGCCGCCGCCTCTACGATGGCAGTCACCTGACGATGGACAAGGTGAGCCACCGGCGCGCGAAGGTGGTGCGCGCCGAGCCAGCATCGCCGGGGCAGGTCGTGGAGCTCGATGTCGACGGCGAGACGCCGGGCAAGCTGCCGGCGACGTTCCGCGTGCTGCCGCGCGCGATCGATCTCATCGTTCCGGCCGCAGGTGCCTGATGGCGCCGCCGCCGCCCGCCGAGACCGACGACACGCTCGACACCGGTGACGCGAAGCCGGCGGCGGCGGACGGGTCGGCTCCGGCGGGGACGCTCGGGCGGTATCGCCTCGACGGCGTGCTGGGGCAGGGCGGCATGGGGGTGGTCTATCGCGCGCACGATCCCGAGCTCGAGCGCGCGGTGGCGCTGAAGGTGCTGCGCGGCCGGCGCGTCGCCGTCGCAACGCGGTCATCGGCGCGATCGCGGCGGCGGTCGTCGCGGCGTGCGCGGTCGGATATGTCGCGACACGCGGCCGCTCGGGCGCGCCCGCGACGCTCGTCGCGCCGTCGCCGCCGCCCCCCGCCGCGCCCGCTGCCCCCGCCGCGCCGTCGGGGCTCGAGGATCGCGTGCTCAAGCACCTCGGCGCGCTGATGACGCTGCCGTCGGCGCCCGGCAACGCCGGCGAGGACTACCTCGCCGTGATGAACGAGCTGCGCAAGCCCGACGCGAACTACGGCAAGGCCCTCAAGCCGGAGTCGCGCGAGGCGCTCCTCGCCGCCGCGGCCGATCCCGCGTTCACGGCCGTCGTCGCGCGCATGCGCAGCGGCGCGGCCAAGCGCGAGTGCGCGCTCGTGGGCACGCTCGTGCCGTGGAACGACGGGCCCGACCCGTTCGCGAAGATCGAGCTCCCCTCCGCGCTGACGCTCCTGGCGTATGCCGCGCTGCCGCGCTTCTCGGCGCAGGAGCTCGCCGCCGCGGGCAAGATCGAGGAGGCCAAGCGCGCGCTCGAGCCGCTGGTGTGGATGGGCTGGCACCTGCAGAAGGAGCCGGTGCTCCTCTACAACGTGATCGGCATCTCGCTCTCGACCGAGGCCGCCGACCAGCTGGCCGAGCTCGAGACCGACTCGACGCGGTCCGGGCGCTGGCGCGTGCTGTCGGGCATGTTCCGCGCCCGCCGCTACGAGGACTATAACGATCGTCGCGACGACTTCGGGGCCGCCGCCACGCTCGATCCATCCGGCGTGGATCGCCTCGCCGCCGTCGTCGACGATCCCGCCGCGCTGCCCGGTGTGCGCGCCGAGTCGATGCGCCTGGTCGCGATCGCGCATCTCGTCAAATCCGCCGACGTGCTGCCCACGCCGCAGCAGCGCGCGCACCTCGAGCGCTGGACCAGGCTCGAGTCGCCGGTCCTCCGCTCCCTCGCGGTTCGGCTGTCCGCCGTCCTCGACCTCGATCCGATGGGGCGCTACAAACAGCATCAGGTGTACGCGGAGGAGATGCAATGACGAGGGCCCGACGCATCGACGCGCTGCTGGACGCGCCCGCGAGGCCGGGCCGGCCCGGCACCATCGCCGGGGCCGCCTACGCCGTCCTGGGCGGCATCCTGTGGGTGCTCGCGTCGCCGCCGATCGGGCTGTGGCCGCTGGCGTGGATCGCGGCGGCGCCGACGATCGTCGCCATCGATCGCGCGCCCACGCCGCGTCGCGCCGGGCTCTGGGGC
>DATLEB010000256.1:0-10369 GCA_035525615.1 Kofleriaceae bacterium
AGCGCTCGATCGCGGTGGCCTGATCGCCGGCGCGTGCGGCCGCCGCGGCGCCGCCGCGCAGGAGGCGCGCCGACTCGGGCGCGAGCGCGAGCGCGTCCTGCCACGCCGCGAGCGCCAGGGCGTTGTCGTCGCCGCGATCGAGGACCTCGGCGCGCGCGGCGCGTGCATCGATGCGGCCGGCGTCGTCGCCCGCGTCGGCGGCGGCACGCTCGGCGTCGATCCACGCGGCCGCCGCAGCCGCGAGCTCACCCGCCGCTGCCGCCACGCGCGCCTGCGCCGCCAGGCTGGTCGCGTCGGCGACGAGCGCGACGGCGTTGGCGGCGTCGGCCGCCGCCGGCACGCGATCGCCCAGCGTCTCGGCGCGGAGCACCGCGGCCCGCGCCCAGTCACGCGCCGCCCGCACCGGATCCTTGGTCGCGCGCGCGCGCGCCTCGAGCATCAGGGCCAGCTCGGCGAAGCGCTTCTCGTCGGTGAGCCGCTCGGCCAGCGACTCGCCGCCCTCCGCGTGATCGGGCCAGTGCGCGAGCACGCGCGCGTAGAGCGACGTGCTCCCCGCCGGATCGAGCACGCGCAGGAGCCGGCCCGCGGCGAGACCTGCCAGCGCCGCCGCGCCCGCATCACCGACGCGCGCGGAGACGTCCGAAAGCGCGACCAGCCGCGCCGCCGCCTCGGTGGTGTCGCCTTTGGCCAGCGCGATCGACGCGAGCGCCGCGTGCGCGGCCGGATAGTCGGGCCAGCGCGCAAGCGCCTGGCGCGCCAGCTCGAGCCCGTCCGCGAACCAGCTCGGCCGCGCCGCCGCGATCCCGAGGATGCGCTCGAGCAGCGCCGGCTGATCGGGACCCGCCGCCGCGAGGAGCGCGCGATAGCCGCGCATCGCCTCGTCGAGCATCCCCTTCTTCACCAGCTCGTCCGCGGACCGCATCGCCTCGTGCGCGAGCGCGAGCTGGCGCGCCGCGGCGCTCGTGGCCAGCTCGCCACTGGCGCCCGGGCCATAGCTGACGACGACGGTGCCCTTCGTGGCCCGCAGCCCGACGACGCCGACGCCGTGCACCGCCGGCAACCGCCAGCCCGCCGCCGGCAGCAGCCGCCACAAGATCGCCGTGATGGCGTCGAGCTCGACCTCGCACAGCCCGATGACGGTGACGCGGTCGGCTCCCTCCAGGCCGGGACTCGACGCGCCCGGCGAAACCGGGGCGCGCGCTTCGAGCGCCAGCTCGAGCACGCGATGCGCGAGGAGCGGCCCCGGCGTCGGCAGGTGGCCGTGCACCCGCACCGCGGTGGCGAGCAGCCGCACGGCACCACCGCGCGCGACCGCGACGATCTGGAACGAGACGTCCGCCGACGCGAGCCCGTCGGCGACGCGCGCCGTCACCGAGATGTCGCCCTCGCCGATGCGCGCGCGCACGTCGGCGTAACCCTCGGCCGCCAGCGCCGCCGCGCGCGTGGCGACGTGCAAGTCGAGCGCGCGCTGGTCGACCCGCACCGCGAGCGCTCCCAGCCGCGTGCGCCGCCGCTGGTACCGCTGCACGATGTCGGTGGCTGGCACCTGCGTGCCGGCGGTGTCGCCGGGCACCTCCAGCTCGAGATCCACGCGCAGGTTCGCGATGGCCTCGAGGTTTCCCAGGGCCAGCCGAACCCCGTCCCCCTCGGAACGGAGCGTGAAGGGCAGCGCGCTCGTCACCCGGAGGCGACGATATCACCAACCCGGCAGGATTATTGGCCGCCGGGGAGGCGAAGCCAGCGCTACTGCACGCGAGCTATTGAACGTTGAAGGACATGCAGGGCGCGTACGCGATGGGCAGCTTGTTGCCCTGGTCGTCGTAGCCCTGGACCGCCGCCCACAAGGGCGTGATCTCCTTCTTCTCGGCCATCGACACGCAGCGCGTCCGCAGCCAGTCGACCAGGTACCGGGCGCCGCGCTCGCGCGCCAGCGTCGCCGTGTACTGCTCGGCGTCCTTCTCGAACGTCGTCACGTCGGCGAGCTGCTTGGCCGTCACCTGCACCAGCACGTACACGGCCGGCGCGACCACGCTCGGCTTCACCTCGTAGATCTTGGTGCCGAGCGCGCCGGTCGTGAGCTCCTCGAAGAGCGCGCGCGCCAGCTCGGGCGACTCTCCGATGGGCGTCCGGTTGGCCGCGCGGGCGATCGGTCCGAACGTCTCGAGCGTCGGCGGTTCGAGCGGTCCCATCGTCGGGAGCGTCTCGTTGCTGGCCTCGAGCTTCGCGGCGGGAACCGGCGGGGCCGTGGCAGGCGGGGCGGCGGCAGGCGAGGGCGCTGCGGGCGGTGGAACCGGCGCCGAACCGGCCGCCGAGCCCGAGCCCGACTGCACCGGCACGTCCACGAAGTCCTTGTCGATCGCGCCGGTCTTCTCGGCCGGGAACACGTCCTTCAGGTTCTTGCCCTTCACGGCGGCCAGCGCCGCGATGGCCGCGCGCTTCGCGGCTTCCTTGCCCCACGCCTCGCGCGCCAGCGGCTCGGCCAGCTCGCGCTTCACCTGGTCGTACGTGAGGTCGCCTTCGCGGCGGTCGTCGATCGTGAGGATCGTGAACGCTTCCTCGGTCTCGATGATGTCCGAGACCTTGCCCTTCTCGAGCTTCTTCGCCGCCTCGTCGAGGAGCGGGTCGTTCAGGTTGGGCGCGCCCTCGTCGTGCCAGCCCATCTCACCGCCGCGCGCCGCCCGCTGCGGGTCGCGCTCGTTGGTCTTGGCGGCTGCCACGAACTGGGTGCGACCGCCCTCGATCGCGGCCTTCAGGCCCTCGAGCTTGGTGCGGCTCGGGTCGGCCTTCTCGGCCGGCGGCGTCGCCGGAGCGCCCGGAGCGCCGGGAGCGGGAGTCGGGGGCGGGACGGGATCGGCCGCGTCCGCCGCCTTGGGCAGCGAGATGCGGCGGATGTGGATCTGCTTCTTGCCCTTCCAGGCGTCGGCGGCGAAGGTCGCCTTGACCTCGGCCTCGTGGGCGCCCGCCCACGCGTCGAGATCGGCGTCGCTGACGAGCAGGTTGTCGCCGTAGCGGCGCGGGTCGAAGCGGACCGCCTCGAACGAGACCGTCGTGTTCTTGGCGACGTAGCTCTGCATCGCCTCCTCGCGGCTCGCGGGCACGGAGTTCATGAGGATCTGCGCCATCGTCGACGCGAGGATCTCGCGGCCCTGCTGCTTCTTGTACGTGCCGACCGACATGCCGCGGTTCTGCACCCACCGCTTGAACTGCACGTAGTCGAAGATCTGGTCCTCGTTGTAGAAGGCCCGGCGGAAGTCGAGGACGGTGTCGCCCTCCTGGAGGAGCGCGCCCTGGAAGTGGAGCTTGCCCTCGGCGATCACGTGATCGACGTATCCGTCGGGGATCCGCAGGCCGCGGCGCTCCGCCTCCTGGGCGAGCAGCTCCCGCATGATGAGCGACTCGAACGCGACCGCGGCGCGCTGACTGTCGTTCTCGCCGGGGACCAGGTTCATCGCCCAGCGGAAGCCGACGTCGTCGACCGTGCTCCCGCCGACGGTGAGGAAGGTGCGCTTACCGCCACCGCTGCATCCCTGCTTCGCGCCGGGCGATTGCGGCCCGAAGTTGATCACGAAGACGGCGATCAGGATGCCGAAGATGAGCCAGATGAAGAGGGACGCGCCCTGCTTGCGCATGTTCTCGAGCATGGAAATCCTGACTGTCCTGTCGGTCGCGTGTCGGTCGGTCGGGGGAGGGCGCACTCTATAACGTCCGACGTACTGCGTCGCAAGCCGCTTGCATCAAGCGTTCCACGCGTGCTACTTCCAGCGCGGCTAGAGGTACGTCCGCCCACCCATCTGCTTGGAATTCTGGCGAGAATCCCGGCGTTCTACAGGGCGAGCGACCTCGACGCTCCCGGACCAACCAACATGCTCTTCGACTGGGTCTACGGCATGTTCTCGAACGATCTCGCGATCGATCTCGGGACGGCCACGACACTCACCTTCGTCCGCGGTCGCGGCATCGTCGCGAACGAGCCGTCGGTGGTCGCCGTGCAAGCGAACTCGAGCGGGCCCAAGCGCGTGCTCGCCGTCGGAAAAGAAGCGAAGGAGATGCTCGGTCGCACGCCGGGCAACATCGTCGCCATTCGCCCGATGAAGGACGGCGTCATCGCCGACTTCGAGGTCACCGAGGCGATGCTGCGCTACTTCATCCAGAAGGCGCATCAGCGTCGCACGCTCGTGCGTCCGCGCGTGATCGTGTGCGTCCCGTCGGGGATCACCGAGGTCGAGAAGCGCGCCGTGCGCGACTCCGCGCTCGCCGCGAGCGCGCGCGAGGTCTACCTGATCGAGGAGCCGATGGCGGCGGCGATCGGCGCGGGCCTGCCGATCACGGAGCCGAGCGGCAACATGATCGTCGACATCGGCGGCGGCACGACCGAGGTCGCCGTCATCGCGCTCGCCGGCATCGTGCTGTGGAAGTCGATCCGCGTCGCCGGTGACAAGATGGACGAGGCGATCGTCCAGTACATCAAGCGCAAGTACAACCTGCTCATCGGTGAGCGCACGGCCGAGATCATCAAGAAGGAGATCGGCTCCGCGTACCCGCTCGAGGAGCCGCTCACCGTCGAGGTGAAGGGCCGCGATCTCGTCGCCGGCGTTCCCAAGACGCTCGTGGTCAACTCCGACGAGATCCGCGAGGCGCTGCAGGAGCCGGTCAACTCGATCGTCGACGCGGTGCGCTCGGTGCTCGAGCGCACGCCGCCGGAGCTCTCGGCCGACATCGTCGACAAGGGCATCGTGCTGAGCGGTGGCTCGGCGCAGCTCAAGAACCTCGACGTGCTCCTGCGCGAGGAGACCGGCCTGCCCGTGATGGTGTGCGAGAACCCGCAGCTGGCGGTCGTGCTCGGCACCGGTCGCGTGCTCGACGAGCTGGGCCTGCTGCGCGAGATCGCGCTCAAGTAACCGGCGGGGTACGCCGTGGCGGTGACGGTCGATGACACTTAGGCGCCGGTTGCTCGACTGGGGTCTCGCCGGCCTCTTCCTGTTCCTGCCCGCGCTCGTCCTGCGCGCGAGCTTGCGCAGCCCGAGCGAGACCACCGCGGTCGATCAGGCGGTGCTGCGCGTCAGCGCGCCGCTCCAGGCCGGCGTGTCGTGGATCGTCCAGCGCTTCGGGAACCTGTGGAACGGCTACATCGCGCTCGTCGACGTCGAGGACGAGAACGGCGAGCTGCGCCGCGAGAACGAGCGGCTCCGCAAGGAGCTGGCGGTGATGGCGCGCAAGGCGTTCGACGTCGAGGCGCTCGAGGACGTCGCGATGCTCAAGCGCGCGACCCCCGCCGACACCATCGGCGCGCGCGTGATCGCGGCGTCGCTCTCGCCCGCGTTCCGCGTGGTCCGGCTGCGCATCGATCGCGGCGCCGCCGAGGTCGATCCCGGGATGCCGGTGATCACGTCGCAGGGGCTCATCGGGCGCATCCAGGCCGTGTACGGCGCGCACGCGGACGTCTTGCTGACGACCGATCCGCGCTCGAGCGTCGAGGTCGTCGTGAAGCGCACGGGCGGTCTGGGAATCCTCACCGGCACGGGCGCGGCCGATCGCTACGCGTGCCGCATCGAGTGGCTCGAGCGCTCGACCGATCCGACGGCGGACCTCACGGTGAAGGAAGGCGACGAGATCTTCACGTCGGGACTCGGCGGGGCGTTCCCGGCCGGCCTGAAGGTCGGCACCGTGCGCAACGTGTCGACGAAGGACTACGGCATGTTCCAGGAGGTCGAGGTCGCGCCCGCGGTGTCGTTCTCGAGGTTGCGCGCCGTCCTCGTCCTGCTCGCGCCGCCGCCGCCGCCCGATCCGGGCGCGAAGAAGAAGGACCGCTCGAAGCCCGCGTTCGACGTGCACCCGTACTAACCTGAGTCGGTGCTGAGCTACGCGCTTGCGGGGGTCGGGCTGCTGCTCGCCGTGTATTCGGCGTGGGCGGTGATGAAGCGCAGCCTGAAACATCGGGCGGCGAACCCGATGTTCGTGAAGTTCGCGACGACGGGACGCGTGGAGACGATGCGCAAGCTGTGTCGCGCGCCGGGCGTCAAGGGCACGTACCTCGACGCGATCGATGCCGCGGTGGTGGCGGGGCTCGCGGCGAAGACGCAGGACGCGGCCGCGAACGAGGCGGCGGTCGAGGGTGCGTACGACCGCGTCAGCCTCGAGGTCGCGAAGGCGTGGAAGGGTTTCGTCGATCGCGGGCTCATCGGGGCGATCGTCGCGATCGCGGGGCTGGGGCTGGCGGCGAGCGAGGGTGACGTGCAACGGCCGCTGCTCCTGCTGAGCGGTATCGCTGCGGCCGCCGGTGGCCTGCTGCTGACGAAGCGGAACGACATGGTCGAGGCGCTGCTCGAGTCGCGCGAGGCGGTCCTGCCGTCGCTGATCGCGGGCTTGAGCGGCGGCGTCGCCGCGACCGCCGACACCGCGACGCCTTCGCCCGCGACGCCTGCACCGTCGACGGCGAAGGACGAGCCGCTCGCGCCCGGAACGCTGCGACTGCGCATCCTCC
Source organism: Kofleriaceae bacterium (assembly GCA_035525615.1). GTDB lineage: Bacteria > Myxococcota_A > Polyangia > Haliangiales > Haliangiaceae > UBA2376. The sequence continues at coordinate 6,482 of DATLEB010000256.1, forward strand.
GCGACGACGCGCTCGTGCGCAGCCAGACGCTCGACCAGAAGGTCAGCAAGATCGGCCGCATCGCGTCGGCGCACGTGCACCTCGATCACGCGGACGTCAGCCGCATGCACGCGGTGATCGAAAACAGTGACGAGGGCGCATGGGTGATCGACCTCGGCTCGTCGATCGGCACGATCGTGAACGGCGAGAAGGTCAACAAGAAGACGCTGCGCGCCGGCGACGTGATCGACATCGGGCCGTTCCGCCTCGAGGTCGAGCTCGGCGAGCTTGCCCCCCGCGCGAACTGATACGGCAGGACGTGGCAGCGCCCCGTCGCGAGGGTCCGGCCGTCGGTGGGCCGATCGCGTATACTCGACGGGATGGTCACGACGCCCGGTGGGTCCAGGGGGCCGCGCGACGAGCGCGACGCGTCCGACACCCACATCGACGAGCGCCGGCTCGAGGTCGGGCACGCCGAGACGATCACGCCGGTGGCGACGCCGAAGGACGCGACCACGAACGACGCGGGCACCAACGACGCGGTCAAGACCTCGAAGGACATCCCCGCCGGCACGATGGTCGGCGACTACAAGATCGAGGGGAAGCTGGGCGAAGGCGGCATGGGCGCGGTCTACGCCGCCGTGCATCCGATGATCGGCAAACACGCCGCGATCAAGGTCATCAAGCCCGACGTGTCGCAGAACGCCGAGGCGGTCGAGCGCTTCGTGCAGGAGGCGCGCGCGGTCAACCAGATCGGGCACCCCAACATCGTCGACGTGTTCGCGTTCGGGTCGCTGGCCGACGGTCGCAGCTACTTCGCGATGGAGTGGCTGAAGGGCGAGAGCCTGCGCGAGCGCATGGCGCGCTCGCGGCTCCAGGCCGACGAGATCGCACACATCCTCGACCGCGTGATCCGCGGGCTCGAGGCGGCGCACGACAAGAAGATCGTCCACCGCGATCTCAAGCCGGACAACGTCTTCCTCGTCGAGGTGAAGGGCGAGCGGCCGCTGGTGAAGCTGCTCGACTTCGGCATCGCCAAGCTCGGCGGCACCGCTGACACGCGCCTGGAGCGCACGCGCACGGGCGCCATGATGGGCACGCCGATGTACATCGCGCCCGAACAGGCGCGCGGGTACCAGGTCGATCACCGCGCCGACATCTACTCCCTGGGCGTGATGGCGTTCGAGATGTTCACCGGCGACATCCCGTTCGACGCCGACAACGCCATGGACATGATCGCGCAGCACCTGTCGACGCCGGCGCCGGTCGCGTCGACGCGCGAGCCCGGGTTGTCGCGCGAGGTCGACGAGCTGTTGCTCGCGATGATGGACAAGGAGCCGTCGCGGCGGCCGAGCCTGCAGCGCGTGCGCGAGACGCTCGACCGCATCAAGAACGCGCCGGCGGTGGTGATGGCGGCGCAGACGATTCCGGACACGTCGGTGCCGGCGGCGGTGCTCGACGCGCAGCGCGAGACGCGGCGCGGTCGCGGTCGGCTGGCGATCGCCGGCGCCGCGGTCGTCGCGGTGGCGGCGGCCGGCGTGCTCGTGGTGACGAGCAGCGGCGGCGGCGGGACCAGGCCCGTGGAGCCGGCGGCGAGCAGCGGCGCGAACGACGGCGGTGGCGAGGCGAGCGGCGCGACCGCGGCGATCGGCGGCGCGATCGTCGGCGCGATCGTCGAGACGGCCGGCGCGGGCCGTGGGACGGGGGCGGGCAGCGCGAGCGGCGACGAGCCCGTCGCGATGGCGAGGCTGATCGTGGAGATCATCGGCGCGAGCGACGCGAGCGTCGAGGTCGACGGCGCGCTCGTCCTGCGCTCGGGCAAGCGCGCCAAGGCCGAGGTGTCGCGCGGCGCGCACGAGATCGTCGTGAGAGCGTCGGGGCGGAAGCCCGAGACGCGCACGGTCGACCTGAGCTCCGGCGACAAGCTGGTCGAGATCACGATGGAGCGCGTGAAGTCGGCGGGCGGTGGCTCGAGCGGAACGGGCCGGGGCTCGGCACGCGGCGGCGCGGGCTCGGGATCGGTTTCGGGATCGGTTTCGGGGTCGGGGTCTGGGTCGGGGTCGGGCTCGGGGTCGGGCTCGGCCAAGGCATCGGGCTCCGGCTCGGCGACGATCGACAACGACGCGCTCGTCGATCCCTTCAAGAAGAGGAAGCCTCCGCAATGAAGGCCGCGCTCACCGCCGCCATCATCGCCGCGCTACTCGCCGTCGCCGCCGCGCCGGCGTTCGCGCAGCCAGCCGACGCCGGCGCCGAGGAGCGCGCGCGCGTGCTCTACGCCAAGGGCACCAGGCACTACGACCTCGCCGAGTACGACGAGGCGATCGCGGCATTCAAGGAGGCGTACAAGGAGCTCGAGGAGCCCCTGTTCCTCTACAACATCGCGCAGGCGTACCGGCAGCAGCGCGACTGCGCGAACGCCGTGAAGTTCTACAGGACGTACCTCCGCGGCGAGAGCGAGGGCGCGACCGCCGATCAGGCGCGCGCGTTCGTGACGGAGCTCGACGCGTGCGCGAAGGAGCGGGAGAAGGCGGCGGGCACCGGAACCGGAACCGAAACCGGAACCGGAACCGGAACCGGAACCGAAACCGGAACCGGAACCGAAACCGGAACCGAAACCGGAACCGAAACCGAAACCGGAACCGGCGTCGCCACCACGGTCACCGTCGATCGCGGCAAGACCAAGCGCCTCGCGGGCATGATCGCCGGCGGCGTCGGCGTCGTGATGTTCGGCATCGGCCTGCAGCAGGGCATGAAAGCCGGCGACACCGCCGACGAGCTCGCCCGCACCTGCACCACCGCCGATCCATGCGAGCCCTCCCAGTGGCAGACCATCCACGACCGCGGCAACGCGCAGCAGACCAACCAGGTGCTCGCCCTCGGCGCGGGCACCGCGCTCGTCGCCGCCGGGGCCGGCCTCTACGTTTGGGGCCGCGCCTCGCGCGCCGAGCGAACCTCCATCAGCGTCACGCCCACGCGCGGCGGTGCCGCCGCGTCCCTCCGCTTCGCATTCTGAACCCGAGGCCCCGAGGCCTTCTTCAATTTCCTGTTTCCTGTTTCCTGTCGCCTGTTGCCTGTTGCCTGTTGTCCTAAAAGGCGGGTCTCGGCGCCGGATTTCTCGTCGATCTGCCCACTTCGCCGTGGTAAGCCCGGCGCCGGATGCGCTCCGCCGCGCTCGTGCTCATCGGCTACGCCGTCACGCTCGTCCTGGGCGTGGTGTGGCCGGTGTTGCCGCTCGGGCCGCTGCGCGAGATGCCGCCTGACGTCGCCGCGCTGACGGCCGGCTACCTCGGCCTCACCGCGCGCCGCGGCGTCGCCGGCGCGGTCGCCGGCTCGGTCATCGCCGGCTACCTCACCGACCTGCTCTCCGGCACGCCGACCGGACTCCTCGCGCTCGTCGCAGGCGTCACGTGCGTGCTCGGTCACCTCGTCCAGCGCCGCATCCTCGTGCGCGGCTGGGCGGTCGTCGGCTTCGCGGCCGCGCTCGGCGCCTCCGCGGCGATCCTCCGCCTCCTCGTCCGCCTCGTCACCGGCATGCCGATCGGTGGAATACGCGAGGCGGCGATGATCGTCATGCTCGCGTTGACCACCGCGCTCTTCGGCACGCTCCTCTTGCGCCTCTATCGCCGCGTCGACGCCGCGTTCGCGCGCACGCACCGCGAGCGCGAGCACGCGCTCGAAGGTCTCGTCTCGTGAGGCGCCGATGATCCAGGGCAGCCCCGAGCTCCTCCGGCGCATGCGCTGGGTGATGCTGATCCTGCTGCTCGCCTTCGGCGGCCTCGTCGTGCGCCTGTGGCAGCTGCAGGTGCTGCGCGGCGACCGCTACTACCACGAGACCGTCGAGAACGTGGTCCACGAGCGCGACCTGCCGTCGATCCGCGGCCGCATCCTCGATCGCAACCTGGCGCCGCT
>DATLEB010000258.1:0-46859 GCA_035525615.1 Kofleriaceae bacterium
CGCGACCAGCTGAAGGAGAAGCTGCGCCTCCACCCGGTCATGATCCAGGCCCCCATCGGCCTCGAGGACAAGCTCGAGGGCGTGGTCGATCTGATCGACATGACGGCCATCCGCTTCTACGGCGACAACGGCAACCAGATCGAGTACTCGGCGATCCCCGAGGAGCTCAAGGCCGAGGCCGACAAGCACCGCGAGGTGATGCTCGACCAGCTCAGCATGGTCAACGACGAGCTGACCGAGGCGATGCTCGAGGACAAGGTCACGCCGGAGATCATCCGCAAGGCGCTGCGCGATTCGACCATCGCGCTCAAGTGCACCCCGGTGATGATGGGCTCGGCCCTCGGGAACAAGGGCGTGCAGATCCTCCTCGACGGCGTCACGCAGTACCTGCCCGACCCGCGCGAGGTCGAGAACATCGCGCTCGACCTCGACAAGGAAGAGGCGCCGACGGTCCTCGACAGCGACCCCAAGAAGCCGCTCGTCATGCTGGCGTTCAAGCTCGAGGACGGCCGCTACGGCCAGCTCACGTACATCCGCGTCTATCAGGGGTCGCTCAAGAAGGACGACTTCATCGTCCACACGCGCAACGGCAAGAAGGTCAAGGTCGGCCGCCTCGTCCGCATGCACTCGGACGACAAGGAAGACATCGTCGACACCTCGGCCGGCGACATCTGCGCGCTGTTCGGCGTCGACTGCAACTCCGGCGACACCTTCACCGACGGCAGCGTCAACCTGGCGATGACGTCGATGTTCGTCCCGAAGCCGGTCATCTCGGTCGCCAACAAGTCGAAGGACGCCGGCTCCGAGATCAACATGTCGAAGGCCCTCAACCGCTTCACGCGTGAGGACCCGACGTTCCAGTGCTGGGTCGATCCCGAGTCGAGCGAGACGATCATCGCTGGCATGGGTGAGCTCCACCTCGACGTCTACATCGAGCGCATGAAGCGCGAGTACAAGGCCGAGGTGGTCACCAGCCCGCCGCAGGTCGCGTATCGCGAGACCATCGGCGCGCGCACCGAGTTCAACTACACGCACAAGAAGCAGACCGGTGGCTCCGGCCAGTACGGTCGCGTGGCCGGCTACGCCGAGCCGTTCGACGGCGAGTTCGAGTTCAACGACGAGATCCGCGGCGGCGCGATTCCTCGCGAGTTCATCCCGGCGGTCGAGAAGGGCTTCAAGTCCATGATCGCCAAGAGCCCGCGCCTCGGCGTGCCGGTGGTCGGCGTCAAGGTGTCGATCGATGACGGCCAGGCCCACGCGGTCGACTCGAGCGACATCGCGTTCCAGGAGGCGGCTCGCGGCGCGTTCCGCGACTTCTTCCCGCGCGCCAAGCCCCGCATCCTCGAGCCGATCATGAAGGTCTCGATGGAAGGCCCGGCCGAGTTCTCGGGCAACATGCTCTCGCTGATCATGCAGCGCCGCGGCATCGTCATCGGCTCGACCGAGGACGACGGTGGCGCGCGCGTCGACGCCGAGGTTCCGCTCGCGGAGATGTTCGGCTTCTCGACGCCGCTCCGGTCGGCGACGCAGGGCAAGGCCGAGTTCACGATGGAGTTCGCGAAGTACGCGGACGTTCCGTCGAACATCGGCGAGGAGCTCCTCGCGAAGGCGGCGAAGGCCAAGGCCGACGCGAAGAAGTGATCGCGCTCGTACGGAGTGCGTAAGACCGCACGAGGCTGCCTCGTGCGGCTGCGGACGAGGCGACAGGATGAGCAGATGCGCATCCTTCGCCTCGTTCTCGTTTTCGGGGTCTTCGGTTTCGGTTCCGGTTCCGGTTTCGGTTTCGGTTGTGGTGGCGGCTCGCGGCCGGCGCCGGTCGTGACGCCGAGCGACGACGCGGTCGCGGAACCGGCGAGTGGGGCGCTGTGCAAGCCGCCGGCGGCTGGGAGGTCTGCGAGGTCCGCGCTGGTGCTGCCGGCGAGCGCGCCGTCGCACGACCTGAAGCTCGACGTCGATCGGCCGGGCGGTGTCGAGCCCGCGGACTGGAAAGGGAAGTTGACCGTCGACGGCGTGGTGACTGCGGCGATGTGGCCGATGAACGCGCCGCTGGAGTACCGGCTGGCCGACGGGCGGTACCTGCTGAACGACTACTACAACGCGAACCTGCTCTCGATCTGGGATCCGCGGACGAAGACGCTGACCGAGCTCGCGCGCGGCGTGTTGATGCCGGTGCCCGGGCATGGCGCGCTGATCTACACGTCGGCCGACGACACCGGCGCGGTCGGCATCCTCTCCGACGTCGATCCCGACGCGCCGCGGCTGCGCGAGCTCTACCGGTTCGAGCGCATGAAGGGGCAGACCGACGTGGTCGGCGCGGTCGACGGCATGCCGGCGCTGCTGGTGCGCCCGCCCGTGAGCGCGACGTCGTTCCGGGCCGAGGCGCCGGCGCCGGTGACGATCCTGTGCCTGAGCGGGGCCGGCGTGAGCGCGTCCTTCGACGCCGTGGTGCCGGAGGGTTTCCATCCGGTGAGCCTCGATCCCGTCGATGGCCACCGGCTGCTCCTGCTCGGTACCGTCGATCATGAACGTGAGCGGCTGGAGATGACCAACCGCGGCGCGTTCGGGTACGAGCCGTTCGACGCCGAGGTCGCGGTGCTGGACCTCGCCACGGGCGCGCATCGCTCGCTCGGGCGCACCCAGGGTGGATGGACGCAGACCACGGCGGTCCCGCACCCGGTGCTCGACGTTGCATGGGACGACGGCACGCACGACCGGTCGCCGACGTACACGGTCCTGCCGGACGCGGCCATCACGCTCGTGGATCCGGCGACGGAGCGTCTGGTCAGCGGCGTGCGCTGAGCTATCCTGGCGGCAGGGTGGGCAAGCCGATCACGAACGTCGTCGGGTTCGACGACGCGCCGTTCGCGCACGAGCACTACGGTGACGTGCGCGTCGTGGGCGCGGTGTGCTCGCGCACGCGCCTCGACGGCGTGCTCTCGGGCAAGGTGCGGCGCGACGGTGTGAACGCCACCGACGAGCTGATCCGGCTGGTGAGCACGACCAAGTTCTCGGACCACGTGCGCGCCGTGTTGCTCCAGGGCATCGCGCTGGCCGGGTTCAACGTCGTCGACATCAACCGGCTGAGCAAGGAGCTCGACGTGCCGGTGCTGGTCGCGGTGCGCAAGCAGCCGCGCCTGCACCTCGTCCACGAGGCGTTGATCGAGCGGACGCGCGGCGGCAAGCGGAAGTGGAAGCTGATCCAGGCGGCGGGCGCGCTCGAGCAGATCGGGCCGATGTGGGTGCAGCGCGTCGGGCTGACGCGGCCCGATGCGACCGCGCTCCTCGAGGCGACGACGTTGCACGGCAACCTCCCCGAGCCGCTGCGCCTCGCGCACCTGATCGCCGGCGGCGTCACGACCGGGCAGAGCCGGGGGCGCGCATAAGCGGAGCGCGCGTGAAGCTGTATTCCAAGATCCCGCATCTGCCCGGCTCGCGTGTGGGATCGGCGGATCGCACCGCGCACGTCGATCTCGTCGCGCGGTGTGTGGGTCCGGGGCGGGACGGGGATCGCGTGATCGTGAGCGAGAAGCTCGACGGCTCGTGCGTGGCGATCGTGCGACACGCGCGCGGGGTGGCGGCGTACGGGCGCGACGGGCGGCCGTGCGCGATGTCGCGGAACGACGGGCGCGTCGCATTCGCGGCGTGGGTCGACGCGCGCGGCGGGGCGTCGGGATGGAGCGACGCGCTCGCGGAGGGCGAGCGCGTGATGTGCGAGTGGCTCGCGCTCGCGCACGGCACGAGGTACGCGCTGCCGCACGGACCGGCCGTGGTGATCGACGGGTACGGCGCCGATGGCGCGCGCTGGCCGCTCGACGAGGTGCGGCGGCGGGCGGCCGCGATGGCGCTGCCGGTCGCGCACGTGGTGCACGACGGCGCGGCGCTGGCGATCGCCGACGGCGACGCGCGGCTCGGAGCGCGCGGTCATCACGGGGCCCTCGAGCCGGCGGAGGGGCTGGTCTATCGCGTCGAGCGCGCCGGCGCGGTGGTCGGGCTCGCGAAGTACGTGCGGGCCGGCAAGCGCGACGGCTGCTACCTCGCCGATCACACCGGGGGCGAGCACGTGTGGAATACGTGGCAGGATGGTGCGTCGTGACCGCTTCGTCCACGCGCGTCGTGTTCGCGACGCCCAACCAGGGCTACCAGGACGACCTGCGGCGGCTGCTCGCCGACGTGGAGGTCGTGCTGTCGCGGTTCGGACCGGCGGTGCCGGAGGGGCTCGATCTCGCGGCGGCGGCGACGTGGCGCGCGAAGGCGGCGTTCGCGGCGCTCGGCGAGCGCTGCTTCGTCGAGAACACGGGCCTCGAGGTCGAGGGCGAGCCGCCCTGGCGCGGGCGCGACGTGAAGGCGCTCCTCGAGGAGGTGGGCGAGGCCGGGTTCTGCGCGCGGTACGGCGGGCGCGCGGCGGTGTCGCGCGTGGTCGTGGCGCTGTGCGAGCACGCGGCCGGCGTCACGCTGTTCGAAGGCGTGCTCGACGGGAGGATCGCGCCGGCGCCGCGCGGCGCGGCCGAGACGCGCGGGCGCGGCTGGGATCGCGTGTTCGTGCCCGACGGCTACGTGCGCACGTTCGCCGAGCTCGGCGCGAGCACGTACCTCGTCAACATGCGGCACCAGCCGTACCTCGAGCTCGCCGATCACCTGCGCGGGCGCACGTACGGCGGCGCGTTCGAGGCGCACGTGACCGTGCGGTGCGCGGCCGTGGACGCGGCGCGGTTCGCGGCCTCGTGCGACCGCCTCGAGGTGAAGCACATCGAGATCGAGCTGGCGCACGGCGAGCACGTGACCCAGCCGATGACGGCGACCGTGCATCGCGGCGATCTGCGCGAGGTGCAGGAGGAGGTCCACGAGCTGGCGCGCGCGCTGGTCGCCGACGGCTTCGAGGTGGTGCGCACGAAGATCGAGGCGCTGCCCCGGAATCGCGATCTCCCCGAGACCGACGAGGCCGCGCGCGCCGAGCCGGCGCGCTACTTCGAGTACCACCTCAAGCTCGTGGTGCCGCCCGGCGGCGATCTGGCGCCGGTGCACGAGGTCGCGTCGATCCACGGTGCGCGCCTGTCGCGTAACGCGCGGCGCACGCGCGCCGATGGCGGACACGAGCGCTACCTGACGCTGCGGCTGCCCGGGCTCGGCCGTGGATCGGCCGACGCGCGTTTCGCGGCGCTGGAAGCGGCCGTCGAGGCGCTGCCGGTCACGATCGGCCGGCGCGTGCGCGAATACACCGTCTATGACTCCAACCTGGCCCTCGACCGCGGCTGGCACTGAGCCGGCGACCGCCGATCGGGCGCGCGCCGCGAACAGCGCGCTCATCTGCGGATGGCTGCGTCGCTCGCGGCACGAGCCCGCCGCGCAGGCGTGGGTCCTGCGCGGCAGCATCGTGATCGCCGCGCAGTGCGCCGGCGCGCGCGTGCCGGGCGACGTGGACTACCTGCTCGAAGGCGGCGCGACCCGCTTCGACGCCGCGGCGATCGAGCGCGCGGTGCGTTCGCTGTGTGCGCGATCCGACGAGCACGACGGCGACGCGACGTCGCTCCGCGTCGAGTGCTGCGAGGTGATCTGGGGCGAGACCGCGAGCCCGGGGCTGCGCGTGTCCCTGAGCGGCGATGTCGGCGCCGTGCGTGACCATCGCCTGCAGGTCGATCTCGCCGTCGGCGATCCGATGTGCGTCCCGCCGCGGAGGCTCGCGATCAGCGGCGTCGGTGATGTGCTCGCGTGCGCGCTCGAGACGCTCTTCGGCTGGAAGCTGCACGGCCTCGCCGAGTTCGGGCGCGGCAAGTGGCGCGCGAAGGACCTCTACGACCTCGACGTCCTGTGGCGCGAGGCGCACCTCGATCGCCCCGCCACGCGCGCGGCCGTCGAGCTCGCGTTCTCGTCGCGCGCGCTGCCGCTCTCGGCGCTCCACGACTTCCGCATGCGCCCCACGTGGGGCCAGTCGCTCGGCGGCAACCGCAAGTGGCGCGCGCTGCGCAAGGCGCACCCGCAGATCACCGACGATCAGTCGGCGACGCGCGACCGCGTGCGCGCCGCGCTCGACGAGCTCCTCGGCCCGCCGCTCAGCCCAGGATGACGAAGTACACGCCGCCGTCCCACGCCCCGTCGGTTCCGCCAGCGAGAGGAACTCTCAGCTAGAGCGGCGGGACGAAGCCGACGTCGATGTGATCGATGGAGCCGTTCGCCGGGAACGAGAAGGTCGGTGAGCGCAGATCGGCGTCGTGCATGTCGCTGTCGAGGTTGTCGTTGCCGCCGGCGTTCAGCTGGGTGAGGAAGAAGCCGACCGGCCTCGCGACGGCGAGGAAATAGAAGCCCGCCGGAACGTTGCTGAACCAGTACGTGCCGTTCACGTCGGTCACCGCGGTGGCCACGAGTGATCCGTTGGCGTTTCGGAGGGAGAACGTGACGCCCGCGAAACCGAGCTCGCCGGCGTCCTGGATCCCGTCGCGATCGGCGTCGAGCCACGCGCGGTCACCGACGCAGCCCTCGTCGGCGGATCCATCGCAGTCGTTGTCGAGGTGGTCGCCGCAGACCTCGGGGCCCGGGAGGACGGCACCGACGCACTGACCCTCCGATCTTCCGTCCGCGCTGCAGGTCTGCACGCCGACCGCGCACACGCCGACGCCGGCGGTGCCGGCCGGGCCGGAGTAACACGCGGTCTGGCTCGACGGCACGCAGATGCAGCCGTCGTCCGCCACGCCATCGCAGTCGTTGTCCAGGTTGTCGCCGCAGACGTCGACGACGGGCTCGATGGCCCCGACGCAGGCGCCGTAGCCCATGCCGATCGAGTTGCACGTCTGCTCGCCCGCGCGGCACGTGCCCACGCCCTGGGTGCCGGCCGGACCCGCGTAGCACGGAGACACCGAGCTCGGCACGCACACGCAGCCGTCGTCCTCGAAGCCGTCGCAGTCGTTGTCGAGGCCGTCACCGCAGACCTCGTCGAGTGGAGTGATCGCGCCGACGCACACGCCATAACCCATGCCCGACGGGTCGCACAGCTCGACGCCGGTGCGGCAGATGCCGACGCCGTCGGTGCCGGGCGGACCGGCGTAACACGACGACGACGTGCCCGGCACGCACACGCAGCCGTCGTCGGCGACGCCGTCGCAGTCGTTGTCGACGTTGTCGCCGCAGATCTCGTCGACCGGCGTGATCTCGCCGGCGCACGCGCCATACTCCGAACCGTCGGCGTTGCAGAACCGTGCGCCCGCGGTGCACGCGCCGATGCCTTCGGTGCCGGCGGGACCGGAGTAGCATGCCGCGGTCGAGCTCGGCGGGCAGAAGCAGGTCTCGTCGACCTGTCCGTCGCAGTCGTTGTCGAGGCCGTCGGCGCAGACCTCGTCGAGCGGCGTGATGGCGCCGACGCACGCGCCGTAGCCGGTGCCCGTCGTGTTGCACGTCTCGACGCCGTTGCGGCAGATGCCGACGCCGCCCGTGCCCGACGGGCCGTCGTAGCAGGCCATCGTCGAATCGGCGGGGCACACGCAGCCGTCGTCGGCGACGCCGTCGCAGTTGTCGTCGATGTTGTCGCCGCAGACCTCGTCGACCGGCCAGACCTCACCGATGCAGCCGCCGTAGCCCGTGCCGTCGGAATCGCAGTAGCGCAGACCGATCGCGCACGCGCCGACGCCGGCCGCCTCGGGGGGACCGTCGTAACAGAGCGACGACGTGCGCGGCGCGCAGACGCAGTCCTCGTCGACCGCTTCGTTGCAGTCGTTGTCGATCCCGTCGCCGCAGATCTCGTACTCGTCGGTCGGCACGCATCCCTCGTCGGCGCGGATGGGCGTGCGGCAGCCTTCGTCGGTCGCGCCGTCGCAGTCGTTGTCGATGCCGTCCCTGCAATGTTCGGCGACGGGCACGATCTCGCCGACGCACGAGCTGTAGCCCTGCGCGTCCGCGTCGCACGTCCTCACGCCTTGCCGGCATGCGCCGACCCCATCGGTCTGGGGCGCCGCCGAGTAGCAGGTCCACTGCTCGCCGGGCGGACACACGCACGGTCCGTTGCTGTCGCCGTGCGCGAGGTGGTCGGGGATCGCCGATGACACCACGGTGATCGTGCGCGCGGCGCCGGCATCGCCGGGTGGGATGTGACAGATCTGCGCGTTGGAGAGCGACGTCTTCGCGATCGCGTCGGTGTCGGCGTCGCCTCCCGCACACCCTGCGGCGGTCAACGTGACGGCGACGAACGCGACGCTGATCCCGAGGTACCGCATTCGTCGGACACTACCCGAATCGGGTGATCGTGAGGAGAGGCTTTCTCCGGACCGTTGTTGCACAGCGTGGAACACACGGCGTGCTCCGGTCGAACGTCCGTCATCGAGCGATGACGTACATCGCGGTGAGCGAATCAACCCAGCCCCATCAGGACCGCGCCGGCAAAGACAAGCAATGCGCCGGCCACCTGACGATGACCAGGCCGATCGCCGATCGTGAACGCCAGCGCGGTCGCCCACAGGACCGACGTGTTCCGGAGCGTGAAGACATAGCCGGCGCCGCCGCGATGTAACGCGTACATGAAGAGGAGAAAGGCGGCCGCGCAGATCGCTCCGCCCCCTAGCGTGGCGACGGGCGCCGCGCGCACTACCGCGGTGAGCCCGGACCGATAGCTCGCGCCGCCGAGGAGCAATCCGACGCCGAGCGCGACCACCATCGACACCAGGAAGATGAGCGAGGGCGACGAGTCGGTGAGCAGTGCGCCTTTGTACGCAAAGTGGTAGCCGGCGATGAACGCGGCCGTCCCCACGGCCCAGAGCACCGCTGTGCGCGACGCGCCGCGCTCGAGCGACGAAGCCGCCAGGCCGACGAGGACCAACGCGCTCCCGGCTCCCGAGAGGAGCGTGAGCCGTTCGCCGAGCGCGATGATCGAGATCGGCCACACCAGGATCGCCGCGGTGCCGCGCGAGATGGTGTAGACCGGGCCGAGCGGTCCGGCGGCGAGCGCGCGACCGAGCGCCTGGAAGTAACCCGCCTCGAGCGCGCCGGCGACGGCGCCGAGCATGGCCGCGCGCGCCGTGAGCGTGACGCCGCCACCCATCGTGCACTCGACGAGCGCGACCCCCGCTGCGAACACACCGGCGGCTGCGACGACCGCGTGCACCGCCGAGCTGGGGTCCGGGCTGCGTTTCACCAGCGCGTTCCATGCCGCGTGCAGGAACGCCGAGACCAGCACGAGCGCGTAGGCCGTCACGGCCGGCTCGTCGTACCACGAGGTGTGATAGCTAGAACCACGGATGACGTATGACCTCGCCGCCGCCGCGGCGCATCTGAAGAAGGTGGAGCCACGGTTCGCGCCGCTCATCGAGCGCCACGGCTTCCCGGATCTCACGCCGACCAAGGATCCGTTCCAGAACCTCGGTCGCGCCATCATCTACCAGCAGCTCGCCGGCGCCGCCGCCGCGACCATCTACAAGCGCTTCTGCGCGCAGTTCGGCGGGACCGCGTTCCCCAAGGCCGCCAAGGTCGCCGCGGCAAGCGTCGAGAGCCTGCGTCCGGCCGGCATCTCCAAGCCCAAGGCGCTGGCGCTGATCGACCTCGCCACCCACTTCTCCGACGGGCGCGTGAAGCCGAAGACGCTGCTCGCGGCGGCCGACGCCGACGTGTCGGCGATGCTGCTCCCGATCCGCGGCATCGGGCCGTGGTCGGTCGACATGTTCTCGATGTTCGGGCTCTGCCGCCCCGACGTCTGGCCGGTCGGTGACTTTGGCGTCCGCCAAGGCCTTCAGTTTTTCATGCGGATGCGCTCCATGCCCGAGGGCAAGCGCATGGAGAAGGCGGCCGCGCCCTGGCGACCGTGGCGGTCGCTCGCCGCCTGGTACATGTGGCGTGTAGTCGAGGACAGGCGCGAAAAGGGTTAAGATGGATTCTCAGACCGCATGAGCTGGAAGGGTCAAAAGTTCCCGCTGCAACCCGGCACGAGCCCGGGCTCGAGCGGCGGTCGTACCTTCCAGGCGCCGGCCGGGTTCCGCGACAGTCCGGAGCCCGCGCTCGGCATCGGCGAGGTCGTGTCGTCGACGTACACGGTGCGTCGCGAGATCGCGCGCGGCGACGCCGGCAGCGTGTTCGAGGTGTGGGACATGCTCGTCGAGCGCGCCGCCGTCCTCAAGGTGGCGTGGCGCGATCCGGGGACGCCGTCGCTGGTGCCCGAGGCGCGGCGCTGCGCGGCAGTGTCGTCGCAGGGAACGTCCGCGGCGGCGGTGTTCGGTGTCGGCAACCATCGCGGCGCCGAGTATCTCGCCGGCGAGTTCATCGAAGGCGTCACGGCGCGCGACCACGTGCGTGCCATCGCGGCGACTGGCGCGCGGCCGAGCGCGACCGAGCTGGTGCAGCTGGTGCTGGCGTCGGCGCGTGCGCTCGCGTCGGTGCACCAGGCCGGGTTTGCGGTGGGCGACCTCGCGCCCGAGACGGTGCTCATCACGCCGGAAGAGCGGATCGTCTTCGGCCGCTTCTCCCTCGGCCAGGTGGCGGCGGTGGGGCCGGCGGCCGTGTGCTTCGCGCCCGAGGTCATCACCGGCGCCCGCAGCGCCGCCGATCCGGCGGCGGTCGCGTCCATCGATCTCTACGGCCTCGGCTGTCTCGCGCTCGAGCTGGCGCTCGGCCAGGCGCCCTTCCTCGGCGACACGATCAAGGCCGTGATGTTCGGCCACGTGCACCAGCGACCGCCGGCGCTCGCCGAGGTCCGCACCGACGTCCCCGTCGAGCTCGCCGACCTCATCTCCGAGCTGCTCGCGAAGGATCCCGCGGCGCGTCCCTACGACGCGGCCAGCGTGGTCGAGCAGCTCGAGATCGTCAGCGAGCGCGCCCACGCCGGCAAGCGCAGCGTGCGCGTGCTCGTCGTCGACGACGACGGCGATCGCGTGCGCCAGCTGTGGAGCGCGGTGCGCCGCTCGCACCCGCGCTCGCAGGTCGACGCGGCGCGCGACGGCAAGGAAGCCGCGGCCAAGCTCACGCGCGACCGTCCGGACCTGGTGCTCATCGACGCGCAGCTGGGCCGGATGAACTCGGGCATGAACGCGCTCGAGCTCGTGATGTACGCGCGCGGCCTCGACGAGATGAAGGGCGGGCTCCTCGTCGTCACCGGCGACGGCGTCAGCGAGGGCGACACGGCGATGCTGGGGCAGTTCGGCGCGCGCGTGGCCGGCGGACGCACGAGAGTTGCCGAGGTGGTCGGACGGCTGGTGCGCGAGGTCGCGGCCACGCCGCGCATCACCGGCGCACGCCGCACGCTCGTCGGTTGACAGCGAGGCCCGTGGCGGCGTCTCCTCGGGGGATGGCTTCGCTTCGGTGGCTCCTGTGCTCGATGTCATGTGCGCTGGTGGCCGCGGCAGCCGCGTGCGGCGGCGACGACGATCCGCCGGGCACGCTGTTCGAGCTCGACGGCGAGCTGGCCGGCGACACCTTCTTCGACTTCCCGTTCCCGTCGGACCTGCGGGTCGACGCCGACGGCACGGCCGCGTACGCCGGGTTCCCCAACAAGGGAAACAACCGCATCGTCACGCAGCTGACCGCGCTCGCCGATGCGCGCCGCGGCTTCCCGGTGATGGCGAGCGCGTATTTCCGCTTCGTCGAGGCGCTGCCGGCGCGCACGACGTCCGAGCTCGTCGCCGCCGACGCGAGCGCGCCGATCCTCTACATCGACGTCGATCCCGATTCGCCCGAGCGAGGCAGCCTGGTGCCGCTCGTCGCGCAGACGCTCCAGCCCGACGACACGGCGGCGGCGTTTCTCCTCGGCGTCGGACCGCGGCCGGGCTGGGTGCTCGCGCCGTCGACGACGTACGCGGTGGTCGTGCGGCGCGCCGTCGCGCCGGGGGTGTCGCCGGCGCGCGCGATCAGCGTCCTGGCCGCGGGACGCACGCCGTCGGGGGCGCGCGGCGCCGAGATGGCCGCCGTGTACGAGCCGCTGTGGCCGGTGCTCGACGATCTCGGCGTGGCGCGCGACGACGTGCTCACCGCGACCGTGTTCACGACCGGTGACGAGGTCGCGGTGCTGCACGAGCGCAGCGAGGCGATCCGCGTCGCGCACGACGCGGTGATCTCGAACATCCGCCTCGATCCCACGGACGGCGGCGCGCACACCGGTTACTGCGAGCTGCTCGCCGACGTCACGTACCCGCAGTTCCAGAAGGGCGTCGCGCCGTACTCGAGCGAGGGCCAGTTCGTCCTGGACGGAGACGGCGTGCCGATCAAGCAGGGCGAGCTCACGGCGCCGCTCGCCATCACGATCCCGTCGCGCGAGATGCCGCCCGCCGGCTGGCCGCTCTACCAGTTCTTCCATGGCTCGGGTGGCCTCTCGAGCGGCCTCGTCGATCTCGGCAAGACGCTCACCGTCGGTGGCGAGCCGGTGGTGGGCGAGGGCCCGGGCTACGTCGTCGCGCGGCACGGCATCGCGGCCGCCGCGTCGGCCTTGCCGCTCAACCCGGAGCGCTACGCCAACGCGAGCGACTACGAGTACCTGAACCTGCTCAACCTCGGCGCCTTCCCGTTCACGTTCCAGCAGGGCGTGATCGAGCAGCGCTTGCTGCTCGACGCGCTGCTCGAGCTGCGGATCGCACCGTCGGCGCTGGGCTCCTGCAGCGGACCGACCCTGCCGGCGACCGCGACGGCGCACGCCTTCAACCCGGCCAAGCTCACCGCCGGCGGTCAGTCGATGGGTGGCATGTACACCAACATGGTCGGTGCGGTGGAGCCGCGCCTGGGCGCGCTGGTACCGACCGGGGCCGGCGGCTACTGGGGCAAGATGATCCTCGACACCGACCTGATCGCGGGCGCGCGCGGCTTCGTCGGTGGCGTGTTCGCGACCGACGAGACGCAGCTGACGTTCCTGCACCCGGGGCTGTCGCTGATGACGGTCGGCTGGGAGATCGCCGAGCCGATGGCGTCGATGGCGCGCCTCGCGCGGCGCCCGCTGCCCGGCTTCCCGGCGCGGCACGTGTACGAGCCGGTCGGCCTCGACGACGTCTACTTCCCGACCGAGATCTTCGACGCGGCGGCGCTGGCATACGGCAACCGCCAGGCCGGCACGGAGCTGTGGCCGCAGCTCCAGGACGCGCTCACCCTCGACGGGCTGGGCGGCATCGCGTCGTATCCGGTGACCGCCAACGTCGACGGCAAGACACGCGTGGTCGTCCAGTTCGCGAGCGACGGCATCGCCAACTCGCACTACATCTACCGCCAGCTCGACGAGGTGAAGCACCAGTACGGCTGCTTCCTCGATAGCTACGTGCGTACCGAGACGCCGGTGGTCCCGGCCCCGGCGGCGCTGACCGCACCCTGCGATTAACGTCGGCGCGCGCTGCGGGTCACTGCGGCATGAAGCAGATCATCCTCGCCATCGCGATCATTGGTGGCCTCGCGTCGACGGCCGCCGCCGATCAATGGAACCAGGAGCGCCAGGGACCAGGGTCACTTCAGGGCCAGTGCGGCGAGATGCGCGAGAGGCGCGCCGGCAAGAAGGTCGCCAAGCGCATGCGCTTCGAGCGCCGCATGGCGATGCTGCGCCGCTTCGATGCGAATCAGGACGGCTGGCTCTCGCCCCAGGAGCAGCGCGCCGCGCGCGAGGCGTTCAGGGCGAAGCGCCAGGCCCGCCGGGATCGGGCGCGAAGCGGAACGGGTATGTGACCTTCACGCTGCCGCCGTCGTGCGGCTTCGGGAACTGCCACTCCATGCTCTTGGCGCCGATGCAGCTGGCCACGCCCTTGCCCTTGAAGTCGTCGCTGACGATGCGCGTGCCGACGACGCGGCCGTCGCTGCCGATCTCGAACTCGATCGAGATCATGCCGGCGCCGATCGTGGGATCGGCCGCGAGCGCCGCGATGTAGCAGCTCTTCACGCGCTTGATATCCGCGAAGATGGTCGCGACGATCAGCTCCCGATCGACATCCCCGAGTTCCTCCTCCTCGTTCGAGGCCTCGTAGTTCGCGTGCGGTGGCATCGGCGGCTCGGGAGGGTCGAAGTCGGGCAGATCGAGGTCGGGCGGCTCGATGTCGGGGGCCTTCGGCAGCTCGATCACGAGCCGGTTGGGCTGGCCGTCACCGTCCGTGTCCTCGGCGCCGTCCTCGGGGTTCCTGGCGGGCTGGTCGGTGTCCTTGCCGCCGCTCATCGCGACGAGCAGGATGCCGCCCGCGACGAGGAGCGCGACCGCGGCGCCGACGCCCACGAACGTGGCGGTCCGCCGCGGCGCGGGCGCAGCCGCGGCCACGGCGATGGTCGCCGCTGCGGCCGCCGGTGCGATCGCCGCGAGCAGCTCGCCGATGTTCGCGAAGCGCGCCTCCGGATCGACCGACATCGCGCGGCGCAGCGCCTGCTCGACGTGCGCCGGCACGTCGCCGGTCGCCGGCGTCGGCCCGATCACGCCGCCCAGGATCGCGGCCGCGATGGTCTCGAGGTTCTTGCCCTTGAACGGCCGCTCGCCGTAGAGCGCCTCCCACGCCGACACCGCGAAGCCGAACTGATCGGCGCGCGCGTCCGACGTGATGCCCTTGTGCTGCTCGGGCGCCATGTACGCGGGCGTGCCGAGGAGTGATCCGGTCATCGTCAGATCGGTCGACAGCGCGTCGCGCGCCGCGGCGCTGACGGTCGCGGGCGCCGCGTCTCCCGTCACGCCAACCTCGACGCCGCGCGCCAGCCCGAAGTCGACCACCTTCACGTCACCGTCGTTGGCGACGAGCACGTTGTCGGGCTTGAAGTCGCGGTGGATGACGCCGGCCGAGTGCGCCGCCTCGAGCCCGCGCCCGGCCGCGATGAGCGCGGCCAGCTTCTCCGCCGTGGTGCGACCCGCCGCGCGCATCCAGGTCGCCAGCGTCTGCCCGTCGATGAACTCGAACGCGATGAAGACCTCGCCACGCACCGATCCGACGTCGTAGACGGTCGCGAGGTTGGTGTGCTTGAGGCGAGCCATGGCCTGCGCCTCGCGCAGCAACCGATGCTCGAGGCCGCCGCTGCCACCGCTGCCCGGCGCGCGCCGCAGCACCTTGATGGCGAGCTCGCGGTTCAGGTCGGGATCGCGCGCGCGGTACACCCGGCCCATGCCGCCGGAGCCGAGGATGCCGACGATCTCGTAGCGCCCGATGGTGTCGCCGGGCGAGAGCTCGTGAAGCTCGGCTGGAGCGCGGGCGACGCCCAGCGTCCCCGCCTGCGTGCCGCCTTCTCCCGACGCGGTGGGCCCGCTCGGCGTCGCCGCGAGCGTCTCGTCCGTGCCGTCGACGGGGTCAGCCACCGCCGAGAAGATATCACCCGGGGCGGCGGCGGCGACGCAGACGCATGCCGAGCAGCCCGGCGAACCCGAGCGCGAAGGGCGCGAACGCGGTTCGCGCGCCCGTACCCGTCGAGCAGCATCCGGCGGGCTCGTACGGATCGGGCTCGGGGTTCCCGATGCACGACGTGTTGCAGGCGTCGCTGTCGTCATCGTTGCCGTCGTCACACGGCTCGTTGGAGTCGACGATGCCGTCGCCGCAGTACGCGATGCGGCACGTGGTGCGGCAGGCGCTATCGGGCTCGTCGGCGTTGGCCGCGCCCTGGTCGCACTGCTCGGACGGGCTGCGCCTGCCGTCGCCGCACACCGAGTTGACGTTGGCGACGACGCACACGTCGTCGAGGTTCCAGCCGCCCAGCTCGAATGCGTCGTCGGAGTCGAGCTCCCAGCGCACCTTCACGTGCTTGTTGAAGATGCGCGAGCTGAGCGCGACGTCGTTGAACACCCACGCGCGATCCTCGTGGTGCTGCGTGTTGTTCGAGTTGCCCATCGACGAGACGTTGGCCCACGCCTGCTCGCCGTTGACGGTGATCGCAGCTCGATCGTAGAAGCCGTCCTGGACGCCGAGCCATCGGCGGTAGTGCAGGCGCACGTCGCTCCACTGGCCGGTGTCGATGCGCGGCGACTCGATCCACACCGTGCGATCCGTCGGATAGCCGCCCGCGCTCGCCGCGAGGCCGGTCCCGAGGATGCGCGTGCCCGAGAACGCCGCGGCGGGGTCTCCGAACTCGCGGCTGCCACCGGGCACGCCCCACTGCCACGCGCCGTCGCTGTCGGCGACCCAGCCCTCGGCGAACGGGTCGCTCTCGAAGTCCGTGCAGTAGAGCGGCATCACGTCGCCGCGGTAGACCTGGAACCACGGATCGGCACGGTTGTCGGGAAAGACCATCTCGCTGTCGTCGGCGAACTTCACGCGCATGTGGTACTGCGCGACGTCGCCGTCGTCGGGGAGCGGCATCGCGGCGGTCCACACGTCGTCGGTCACGTCGGCCGCCACCATGCCCGCCCGCGGGCTGTCGCTCGAGCCGCGCGGCTTCCACTCGAGGAGCACCTCGCTGATGTTGTCGCCGCAGTGGGTGTCGAGCCCCTCGAGCGCGAGCGTCACGGGGAACGCCTTCAGCGTCGTCGTGAGCGGCACGATGTCGGTCGCGTCGAGCGCGCCGCCGACCGTGCGGATGCCGTGGCGGCCGTACGCCGCGCGGATGAGGCACTCGTTGGGGGTGCCGTTCGACAGGTCGCCGTCGTCGTCGTCCTCGGCGAGGACCTCGATGAGCGTGGCCGGGATGCTGGGCGCGCGCTGCACCGCCGCGTAGAACAGGTCGTCCGTGTACCGGACACCGGCCTCGTAGCCCTTGGCGGCGATCATCGCGGTGCGCAGATCCCACATCGCGCCGCCGAAGATGATGCCGGTGGTGTGGAGCTCACCGACGTCGCGCGGCCAGATCGCCTCGCTGCCCTCGGGGTTCAGCTCGCGAAGCGGCGCGTCGGTCTTGAAGAAGCCGCGGCCCATGCCCGAGTCGTTCAGGATGGTCGCCGACAGGTAGTCCGACAGGCCTTCGCTGAACGCGCCGTCGAAGAAGCCGACGCCCTGGATGATGGCGTGGGCGTGCAGCGAGTGACCGAACTCGTGATAGACGACGTCGGCGATCGTGCCCGTGTTCGAGCACATGTCGCTTTCCTTGAAGAAGTTGATCGAGTTGCCGTCGGAGAACGCGTTGCACTCGTCGTCGATGTTGACGCGCACCGGCAGCTGGTCGTCGAGGAACTCGAGGTCGCCGGCGAAGCGACGCGCGTACTCCTTCACGACGTGCGCGTGCACGTAGGTCGAGAGCTGCGCGTCGAGCTCGCGATCCTCGCCGGGGATCCAGATGCCCATGCCGGTGTCGCTGAGCGACAGCGTGGTCTGCGCCTCGACGCCGGCGCGGTTCTCGACGTTCACGAGCGTGCCGATGACCGACGCCATCACGGAGATCGGCGCAGCGCCGTTCCACGTGACGCCGCCGTCCGTGCCGGTGGTCGCGGTGGCGCCGCCGACGGTGACGGCCAGCCCGGGTGCGGGGAACACGCCGCGCGGGCGGCCGGTCCAGCGCTCGACGACATCGAAGGCGACGGTGCCGGCGCCGAACCGCGTGAGCGAGCGGCGCACCAGCGGCTCGCCGCTCGCGGGATCCGTGAACACCTGCCAGCGGCCGGCGCTGCCGCCGTCGACCTCGACCGGCACCGCGACGCGGTAGCCCAGGACCCCGTCGTCGCCGACCAGCGGGACGATCGTGAGCGGGCCGGCGGCGCCGGCGGTCATGCGATCGGCGGCGAGCCCGAGGTCGAGCGCCGTGGACGCGACGGCCGAACGCGCGAGGATCGTCGCGACGCGCACCTGCGTCGGGCGCGCGACGCGCACGTCGGGGAGCGCCTCGGAGCCGACCACGAAGAGGCGGTCGTTCTTGAAGCGGAAGCTCACCTGCCCGCCGAACACCGGCAGGCCGCCGTGCCGTTGCGCGAAGCCGACGGTTCGCAGGCCGCGCCGCTCGACGTTGGCGACCAGCTCGAAGTCGGTGACGGCGGAGCCCGGCGCGATCAGCTCGAGGTGCGCGACGAGGAAGCGCCACGCCGCCGCGGCGGCGACGTCGGGATCGGCGACGCTGCCCGGCGCGTCGAGGCCTCGACCCCAGATGCGCGACGGCACGCCGGTGGCGCGATCCCAGCTCGCCATCGTCAGGCCCGGCGCATCGGCGACGAGCTGCTTCCACGCGGCGCCGCGTCGCGCTGGCACGACCTGGTGCACGAGCTCGACGTGCGTGCGCAGCGGCCGGCTCACGCGGGCCGCGGGCAGCACGATCGCGTCGTGGTCATGCGACGCGCGCGCGAGCGAGTGCGCCGACGGCGTGGACGGCTTGAAGGCGTAGGCGCTCGATCCGAGCGCGGCGACGGTCGTGAGCGCGAGGGCCACGCGACGGCGAGTGAGCATGTCGGCCCATTCTCGCTGAAGTCATGCGCCGGCGATCGTGGGATCCGGCTGACACGATCCGTCGCCGGGCGCTGCGTCGCCGCCGCAACCCAAGGCCGCGAAACTACGTGCCAATCACGATGGCGCTGGCGTCGCTCCGAGCGGCTCGGACGGCGCGGCCGAGCGCCAGCTGCCCGCGAGCACGGATCAGGTTGTGCGCGCGTCGCGATGGGAAGCGCGTCGCGTCCCATCCGAAGTACGCGTCGTCGAACGCGTCGACGGTGAAGCGCGCCGCGAGCTCGATGCAGACCGTCTCGAGGCCGACCACGATCGACGCGCGCTCGGCGTCGTCGAAGAGGTCGCCGGCCACGGCGCGCCAGCCCTCGATCGCCGCCGCGAAGATCGCCAGGTCGAACACGATCGAGCCGGCATCCTCGCCGCGCGGGTTGCACCACGAGCGCATCGCGTCGCCCAGCTCGAAGGCCAGCGTCTGTAACCCGAGCGTGTCGAGATCGACGAGCGCCACCGCCTCCGGAACGTCCCGCGCGCGGAAGAGCAGGTTGGAGATCTTGAGATCGCCGTGCGAGTGACGGCGCGGGAGCTCGGGCATCGGCGGCAGCGTGCGCGCCGCGTCGAGGACCTCGTGGCCGAGCTCGACGGCCTCGGCCGGCTCGGCGTGACGCAGCAGGCGATCGTCGAGCTTGGCGAGGTGCGCGTGCGTGTCGTGCACGCCGGCGCGCGCGAAGTGATACGTGTGCTCGAGGTCGCGCACGGCGCGATGGAAGCGACCGACCAGCTCGCCACCCGCCCGCGCCCACGCGACGCCGGGGACGGCGTGGAACGCGACGCCGTCGACCCACGAGAGCGCGCGCCACACGCCGCCGTCCTCGACGTACGCGGCGCCGCCCTGCGTGCGGACCAGGCGCGGCGTCGTCAGGCCGCGCGTCGCGAGGTGCGCGGTCACGGCGTCGATGTCGAGGTTCACCTCCGCGCCGAACACCGGGTGCACCCGCTGGAGCACGGCGATGGGCTCGCCGCTGCGGCGCACGGCAAAGGTGTGGTTGATGAGGCCGCCGGTGATCGGCGCGAGCTCGGCGTCGAGCCAGCCGTACGCGGCGCGGACGCCCGCGGGCGGCGAGACCGCCTCTCCGGCGCTCATGGGGTCTTCTGTGCCGGCGTCGGCGTCGGCGGCAGGATCTCGATCATCTCCATGTCGAACACGAGCATGCCCTTGGGCTGCCCGGGCTGGTTGTCGAACGCCAGCTCGACCGGGATCCAGAAGCGCATCTTCTGGCCCACCACCATCAGCGGCAGCGCCTCGGTCCATCCCGGCAGCGCGCGGTCGACCTGCAACGCGGTCGGCTCGCCGCGCACGATCGAGCTGTCGAAGATGCGTCCGTCGGTGGTCCACCCCGTGTAGTGGACGCGCACCTTGTCGGTGGGCGCGGGGTGCGCGGTGCCGGTGCCCGGCTTCAGCTCCTTGTAGAAGACGCCCTTCGCCGTCTTCTTCGCGCTCGCCGGCGGCGCGGCGACGTCCGGCGGGGGCCGCGGCGGTGCGGGTGTCTGCTTGAGCGCGATCAGCTCGAGCTCGTAGCAGAGCGTGCCCTTCGCCATCGGCGGCATCATCTCGATCAAATGCTCGGGCATCCAGATGCGCACGACCTCGCCGACGGTCATGGTGCGCAGCACCTCCTCGAACGCGGGCGTCTCTCGGAACATGAACGTCTGCTTGGGCTGCTTGGTGACGACGGTCGAGTCGACCAGCCGTCCGGTCGCCGTCCACGCCGAGTAGTTCATCTGCACGAAGTCGTGGAAGCGCGGCTTGTCCTTGCCGGTGCCGGGCTTCACGCGCGTGTACGCGACGCCCTGCGTGGTCTTCTTCGCGTCGGCGGGCGGGGCCGCCACGTCGGGCGGCGTCGTCGGGCCCGGCTCGATGTCGACGAGCTCGACCTCGTAGATCGTGACCTCCGGCGTCGACTGCGGCGCGCCCATGTATCCCAGCTCGGGCGGGATCCACATCATCGCGCGCTCGCCTTTCTTCATGGTCACGACCGCCGCCGAGAAGCCGGGCGCGAGGCGCGCGAGGCTCTGCTGCACGGGGCGCTTGCGCACCGTCGTGGTGAGGAAGGTCTCGCCGGTGGTGCGCCAGCCGGTGAAGTTGAGGCTCACCGTGTCGTTCTTGTGCGGGTGCTCGCCCGTGCCGGGCGCGAGCCGCTTGATGTAGATGACGGCCCGGGGGCCGCCCTCGACGCCGGTGATCTGCTCGGCGTCGGCCGGCGGCTTGTCGACGGGCAGCGGCGGCTTGATCTGCGGCGCGCGCAGCGCCTCCGGGGCCTTCGGCTTCACCTCGACGGTGACGCCGGCGTCGCGCTTCGACGCTTTGCCCTTGCTCTGGCACGCAGGCACCGCGAGCACGAGCGCGAGGCCGAGCCCCAGCCCGGAGACGAAGATCGCGCGCCTCACGCCGACCACGCTTCGCGCGTGAGGTTGCGGACGCCGCCCTCGACGATCGCCACGTCGTCCTCGATGCGCACGCCGCCGAACGGGCGCAGCGCCTCGATCGCCTTCCAGTCGAGGAGCGCCGCGCGATCGTCGGCGCGCACCGGCGCCAAGAGGCCGTCGATGACGTAGCAGCCGGGCTCGATCGTGAAGACCTGTCCGACCTCGATGACGCTGGTGTTGCGCAGGAAGGGATTGTCGGCGCGCGGCGCGCGCAGCTTCATGCCGACGTCGTGCACCTGGATGCCGAGCGAGTGACCGAGGCCGTGCGGGAACAGGGCGCGGGTCACGCCGCGCGCCACCAGCGCCTCGGCGGAGCCGGTGCCGATGCGGAGCTCGACGAGGAGCCCCGCGAGCAGCTCGTGCGCGCGATCGTGTAACGCTTCGTACTCGAGGCCGGGCCGCGCCAGCGCGCAGACCGCCTGCTGCAGCCGGTCCATGCCGGCGACGAGCGCGCGGAACAGCGCGGCGCCGTCGCCGGTGCCGCGCACCCACGTGCGCGTGATGTCGCTGCCGTAGCCCAAGTACGACGCGCCCGCGTCGACGAGCAGCGAGTCGGTGTCGCCGGACGGCGCGGTCCTCGCCATGTGCATGTGGTGCAGCACGGCGGCGTGCGCACCGCGCGCCACGATGTTCTTGTACGGCGTGTCGGTGTCGTCCTGATCGCTCGCCGCGAGATACGTGAGGTGGAGCGCGAGCTCCGACGGCGCCTCCGCCTCGAAGCGCTCGGCGGCGGCGCGATGGCCGCGGACCGCGCGGCGCGACGCCTCGGCGAGACACGCGACCTCGTAGGCCGTCTTGCGCGTGCGCGTCGCGTGCACGGACGCGACCACGTCGGGCGGGTTCACGGGACCGGGCGCCGCGAACGGCAGCGCGCCCGAGGCGATGACCGCGACGTTCCCGCTCGGCAGGTGCGCCGCGATGTCGGCCGGCGTGCGGACCTCGGTCACGTCGAAGCCGGACCAGAAGTGGCTCGACTCGGCCACCGGCGTCGTCTCCCAGAAGTCGTCCGTGACCACTCGCACCAGCCGGGGGCGTGCGCCCGCGCGCAGCACCAGCACGGGGTCGGCCTCGGGCAAGGGCAGCCAGTGCGCGAAGGCGGGCGTGCTGACCTGCGGCCGATACAGATCGTCGAACGGGTTCTTGAGGACCGGAGCCCCTGCGGCGAGCACGATCGCGTCGAGCTGATGGCGCGCGAGAACTTCGTCGTACGCGTGCGAGAGGTAGGCCAGATGATCGGGATAAAGGGCTGCGATCTCGGACATCATGAGACTCGCAGGAGGTTACCCCAGGGCCTCCCGTTGGGGTGATGGTGCGCGGCCCGCGAACCCGCTACGGTTTCATCCGCATGGGTGTGCCAGCCGAAGGCGATGCCATCGTCGAGCCCGTAGCCACGGGTACTACCAGTGGCCTGACGGCGCTCGATCGCGCGCGCCACGGCAACGCCGAATCGGTGCGCGTGCTCGTCGTCGCCGGTGACGCGCGCGTCAACGACACGGTCGACGTCCTCGGCTACTCGGTGGTGAGCGCGCCGCCCGAGGAGATGCTGGGCGAGCTCGCGGCGCGCCACTTCCATGCGGTGCTGATCGATCTCGACGGGCTAGGTGGCTCGGCGGAGCGCGTGCTCGACGCGCTGACTCGCGCCTCGCCGCCCACGCCTGCGATCGTGGTCGAGAGCAACGCCGACGAGACGCGCTCGCGTGCGTGGCTCGAGCGCGGCGCCGACGATCACATCGCACGCGCCGTCCTGTCGCCGGCCGTGCTGCGTCGCTCGATCGAGGCGTCGGTCGCGCGCAGCCGCGCGCGCGAGCTGCGCCGCCGCCTCGAGCACGCCGACCGCCTCGCCGCGATCGGCACGCTGGCCGCCGGCGTCGCGCACGAGGTCAACAACCCGGCGGCGTACGTCCTCATGAACATGAAGACGTGCCGTGAGCACATCTTCGAGCTGCGCCGCGAGATCGGGCAGCCCAGCGAGCTGTTCGACGAGATCGTCGAGATGCTCGACGACAACCTGCGCGGCGTCGAGCGCATCGTGGCCATCGTGCAGTCGCTGCGCAGCTACGCGCGCACCGATCCCGACGAGATCGAGGCCGTCGATCTGGCGGCGGTGTGCCAGGACGCGCACGCGCTGATCGGCAACCAGCTGCGGCATCGGGCGCGGCTCGCGGTCGAGCTCGCGCCGGTGCCGCCGGTCGCCGCCGACGCGCGCAAGATGAGCCAGGTCGTCATCAACCTCCTGGTCAACGCCGCCGACGCGATCGAGAGCAGTGGCGGCGACGACGGGCGCGAGCCGGAGATCCTCCTGCGCTGCGGCACGCGCGACGGACGCGTCGAGCTCTCGGTGAGCGACACCGGCGTCGGCATCCCGGCCGCGCACCGCGCGCGCATCTACGATCCGTTCTTCACGACCAAGCCGCGCGGCAGCGGCTCGGGCCTTGGCCTGTCGATCGTGCGCGACATCGTCGAGCGCTTCGGCGGGCGCATCTCGGTCGACAGCACCACCGGGCGCGGCACCACGTTCACGATCGCGTTTCCGGTCGATGAGCGTGCGCGCGGCGTGCGTGCGGCGCCGCAGCTGGCGGCGGCACCGTCGCGCGGCACCGTGCTCATCATCGACGACGAGGTCGCCCTGACCAGCGCGTTGCGCCGGCAGCTGCGCTCGCACCACGACGTCACCGTGATCAACGACGGCGCC
Source organism: Kofleriaceae bacterium (assembly GCA_035525615.1). Taxonomy (GTDB): domain Bacteria; phylum Myxococcota_A; class Polyangia; order Haliangiales; family Haliangiaceae; genus UBA2376. The sequence goes on from DATLEB010000258.1 coordinate 23,371, forward strand.
GCCGGGCTCGCGGCCGCGCTGCGCCACGACTACGACGTCATCCTCTGCGACATCATGATGCCCGGCACCGACGGCATCGTCGTGCTGGAGACCTTGCGTCGCAACCGGCCCGAGGTCGTGCCGCGGCTGGTCCTCATGACCGCCGGTGTCTGCGCTGATCCCATGCGCGAGCGCGTGCTCACCGCCGGTGGCCAGCTCCTCGACAAGCCCGTGCCGCTCGAGACGTTGCTCGCGATGATCGACGGGGTCAGGCGGCGCGCGCGCGAGCCTGCTGCCCCGTGATCTGCTCCTGCTTGCGCAGCGCCTTCGGCGAGAGGAACGCGATGCGGCGGATGAGGGCGTCGAGCGCGCGCGTCGGCGTGACCGCGAGGAGCGCGAACACGAAGCTGCCGTACCACGGCGCCACGTAGCGCGCGGCCGGGCTGCGGCGCTTGATCGCCTTGTGGATCGCCCTGGCGACGACGGTGGGGCCGACCGCGGTCGCCATCATGCGGCTCTCGAGCTGCTTGGCGCGCGCGATGGCGGCGCCGTACACGGTGTCCTGGTACTCGTTCACCGGCGCCATGGACGTGGCCGCGAAGTTGGTGTGGATCGCGCCCGGCTCGACGAGGATGACGTCGATGCCGAAGGCTCGCAGCTCGTAGCGGAGCGCGTCGGAGAGCGATTCGACCGCGTACTTGGTCGAGTTGTAGGCGCCCATGAACGGGAACGTCATCTTGCCGCCCATCGAGGAGATGTTGACGATGCGGCCGCGACCACGCTCGCGCATCCGCGGGACGAACGCGCGCGTGACCGCCATGAGGCCGAAGACGTTGGTGTCGTACTGCTTGCGAAGATCGCCGTCGGTGATCTCGGTGAGCGGACCGACGAGGCCGTAGCCGGCGTTGTTGACCAGCGCGTCGACGCCGCGGCCGCTCGTGAGACGATCGACCTCGGCGACCGCGGCGGCGATCGACGCGGGGTTGGTGACGTCGAGCAGCGTGGTGTCGAGGCGCGCGCCGGCCGGCTGCTCGGCGCGCAGCTTGTCGAGCTCGGCCGACTTACGGCCGGTCGCGATCACGTGGTAGCCGGCGCGCGCGAGGTAGAGCGCGGTCTCGCGGCCGATGCCGGCGGTGGCGCCGGTGATGAGGACGGTCTGGGCGGTGGCGGTGGTCGACATGGGATATCTCCTGGAGGGCGGGAATGGGAATGAACGTTCATTCCCCAAGATGACAAACGACGAGGAACGAGAGGGATTCTCTCGGGTTACCGGGGGGTCAGACGCGGATGGCTTCCCAGACGCACTGCTCGGCGGTGTTCCACGCCGTGTCGTCCAGGACCAGGCCGCACTCGGAGGAGCGGCGCACGAGGCCGATGAAGGCGCCGAGCACGATGCCGACGAGCAGCATGGGCTCCACGTTGCGGAGGTCGCCGCGGCGCTGCGCCTGGCGAATGAACTCCATCCCGAACTGGGTGATGCGCTCCTCGATAGCCTTCGAGGCGGCGTCGAGATATGACTGGTGATTGTGCAGCTCGAGGAAGGCGAAGCCGAGCGGCTCCTCCTTCGCGTAGGCGGCCATGCGTCGCCACAGCGCGCCGAACTGCTCGCGCGCCGACGCTGCGAGCGGGAACTCGCGCAGCACGCGCGCGGAGAGCGCCGACTTCTCGCGCTGGTAGAGCTCGTTGACGAGCGCTTCCTTCGACGCGAAGTAGCGGTAGATGGTGCCGGCGCCGACGCCGGCGCGCTCCGCGACCTCCGGCACCGCGGTGCCGTGGAAGCCACGCTCGACGAACAGCTCGAGCGCGGCGTGGAGGATCGCGTCGCGTTTGTCCGCGCCGCGCTCGGTCGTCGGTGCGGGGCGACGAACGGTGGAGGGCTCGAGAGCGCGGGCGCGGGGACTCATGGCGGGGACCAGGAATGAATATTCATTCCGGCCGGAGATTGCAAGAACGAACTTCGAGCTATTTCGTAGTGACCCGGTTATTCCTCAGGAATAGCGATCGTTTCGCCAGGGATAGGCGGTGTTCGAGTAGCCGCGCTGTTCCCAGAAACCGAGCTGGTCCTCGCGCATGAGCTCGATGCGCTTCACCCACTTCGCGCCCTTCCAGGCGTAGAGCTGCGGCGTGATCACGCGACACGGTCCGCCGTGCTCGACCGGGAGCGGCGCGCCGTCGACGGTGTGCACGAGCATGACGTCGGGCTTGAGCGCCTCCTCGAGCGGGAGGTTCACGGTGTAGCCGTCGTGGCCGTGGCACATGAGAAACCGCGCGTCGTCCTCGGGCTCGACGAGCGCGAGGAGATCGGCGAGACGCACGCCGCGCCAGCGCAGGTTCATCTTCGACCACTTGGTGACGCAGTGGAAATCGCTGGTGTCCTCGACCTGCTCCAGCGCGAGGAAGTCGTTCCACGTGAGCGTCTGCGGCTTCTTCACGGCGCCGTCGAGCACGAGCGACCAGCGCGCCGTCGAGATCTCGGGCTTCACGCCGAGATCGAGCACCGGCCACTTCTTGGTCTCGTACTGATCGGGCGGAAGCTGCGGCATGCCATGGCGGTTCGTCGGGCCCGTGCCCATCGGCGCGCCGTCGGCGAGCGAGGGGGTGGCCTCCATCTTGTCGAGGAAACGCTCGCGCAGCTTCAGGCGCGCCTCGACGATGCGAGAGAGCTTGTCGTCGTCAGACATCGAGGCCCGCAGTATGCTCTGCATCCGTGCGGGTGGCGATGCTCCTCGTTGCGCTGATGGTGTCCGCGGCGCCGCCGGCGCGCGCCGACGAGCGCGACGCGTGCGCCCGCGGCACGCGCTGGCGCGGCCACACGATCGATCTCGATCTCAAGGGCGTGCCGCTGCACGACGTCTTCCGGCTGCTGTCGGACGTCGGCCGCATCAACGTCGTCGTCGGCGACGACGTGAAGGGTGCGGTCACCTTGCGGCTGAAGAAGGTGCCGTGGGATCAGGCGATGTGCACGATCGCGCGCACCAGGCACCTGCGCGTGACGGCCGACGGCAACGTGTACCTGGTCACGGCTGCGCGGTAGCCGGGACCCAGCTGCCGTGGAAGCCGAACGGCACGCGCTGCGGCAGGCGCACGCGCGCGACCGGCGGCGCGCCGAACTCGCGTGCGTCGAGCACGACGAGGTCGCTGCCGTGGCGATCGGCGTCGTACACGAACGCGAGCAGCCAGCCCGCGTCCTCGGCAGGATCCGCGCCCGTCGCGAGCACGCACTCGTTCGGCATCTGCGCGTCGCCTAGGTCGCACGCGCGCGACTCGCCGGTCACGCTGTCGTGTCGCCGCAGGAGCGAGCCGGCGGGCGCGCCGTGCTTCAGCCGCAGCTCGACCACGTACGTGTAGCGGTGGCGCAGGCCGACCTTGCGCTCGTCGATGCGCGGGAAGTCGACGGGGCGCGGGTCGAGCACGGTCTCGCGGACCTCACCGCTCGCCAGATCGATCTGCCAGCGGTGCAAGCACGGCGGCACCATGTCGAGGCGCGCCAGCTTGATGCCGTCGATCGTGATGCGGCCGTCCTCCTCGAACGCGTTGGCGGTGTGGCTGAGCACGCACGTCGAGATCGGGAACCAGCGCGCGGGACCGGAGCCGTCGCGCGGCACCACACCGATCCGCGTCGCGTGGCCTTCCTTCCACTCGAACGGCAGCTTCCCGCGACCCCAGTCGGACGTCATGCGCGCGGGCGTGTCGAAGAACACCGCGTGATGCTCGGTGAGCGCGAAGTCGTGCAGGTACGACGCGCCCTCGACCTCGACGACGTGGCGGCGGAGCACACGGCCCGCCGCGTCGGCGACGTAGTACGTGATGTGCGGCGGCCCGAACTGGTAGCCGAAGAAGTGCAGCTCGCCGGTGCGCGCGCACAGCTTGGGATGCGCCGTGAATGCGGTGTCGACGGCGCCGCCGAAATCGAACGGCCCGATCGTGCCGAGCTCGCGATCGAGCTCGATCGGGAGGCGCGCCTCGACCAGCGCGAGGATGCGGCCGGCGTGCGCGATCACGTGCGTGTTGTTGCGGCCCTCGACGTAACGGTTGCGATACCAGCGCGCCTGGCCGCCGCCGAGCTCGATCCCGTGGACCATACCGCTGCCGACCAGCCAGTGCGGCGACGCGCCGTCGCGCGGGTTGGGCCCGTTGCGCAGGAACGTGCCCTCGAGCTCGGCGGGGAGCTCGCCCTCGACGGGGAGGTCGAACGCGGTCACCTCCTCGGCCACCGGCGCGAAGTTGTGCGTCATCCAGAAGGGCTTGGCATCCATTGAGTCCTCAACTATCATGTGAAGCGTGAGTGCTCAAGCATTATCGTTCGTGCTCGATCTCCACCGTGCCCACGCGATGGTCAGCCGTCGCTTCGACGCCGCGCTGGGAGGATGGCATGGCATCGGTCTCGCGGATCTCCATCTGCTCGTCACGCTCGACCGCGCGCCGGCGCACAGGATGCGCCGCGTCGATCTGGCGCGCGAGCTCGGCGTCACGCCGTCGGGCGTGACGTGGATGCTGCGCCCGCTGACCAAGCGCCGCCTCGTCACGAGCGAGGCCAGCGAGGCCGATGCGCGCGTCGCGTTCGCCGTGCTGACCGAAGGCGGCCGCCGCCTCGTCGCCGAGGCCGTGCCGTCGGGCCGCGAGCTCGCGCGCGAGCTCCTCGACGGCGGTAACAAGCAGGAGCTCGTCGCCGCGGCCGGGCTGATCGAGCGACTGGCGCAGGGCGCCGGCCAAGGCTAACGCGCGTACGGCGCCGTCGCGGCGACGGCCATGCCGTGCAGGAGCAACGCGCGGTCCTGGCGCATGTGAAACGAGAAGCGCGCGAGGCGGAGGGCACGTCCGCGGTTGCTGTCGAGCCACTCGCGCGCACACGCGCGCGTGACGCCGACGTCGAGGAGCGCGCGCGCCAGGAGGCCGCGGACGCGTTTCTCGTACGCGCGCTTGTCGAACGCATACCAGGCCCAGATCCCGAACGCGCTGATCCCACCGCCACCCGTCCCGCCGGTGGCGATGAACCCGGCGGCGGAGACCGCCGAGACCGCACCGAGGCTGGCCACGGCGCCGACGAACGGCGTGCGACGCGAGACCGCGCGCATCGCGGCGCCGACCGCGGACTGTCGCTCGGCCGAGGTGGTGTGCAGGTCGCGGCGGTCGGCGGGGACCTCCTCGAGGAGCCGTCGCGCCAGCGGATCGACGAGCTGCGGACAGCGGAGCGCGATCGCGTCGAAGTAGCCGAGCGTCTCGTCAGGCTGGAGGCGCAGCTGCTCGCCGAACAGCGTGAGGTTGGCCCGGTGCTGGTCGTCGTCGACGATGCGCCCGTCGGCGATGACCTCGAGGAAGCCGGGCAGGAGGATCGGCCGATGCCACGCATGGAACGCACGCGCCGCGTCGAGGTCGCCGGCCACGCGCTCGGACATCTCGTCGACGGCCTTGCCGGAGGCGAGCCGGATGCGCCCGCGCACGTCGGCGACTCCGGGCACACGCCAGCTCGCCGCGCCGATCGCGCGCAGGACCGCGATGGCCCAGTCCGGATCGCGGCTGGCGTCGCCGAGGACCGCGGGTGTCGTGATCATGGCCATCGCGGCGTCGGGCTTCGAGGTCAGCGTCCGCGCGACCTCGGCGAGCCACGCGGCGCGCGCCTCGGCGGAGGCGACGGGCTGGTCGGTCGCGATCTCGAGCGTGCCCGCGCCGAGCGCCATGCGGCCCAGCGCCGCGGTCATGCCCGCGCGGCCCTCGCGATCGCGGACGTCGACCAGCCACAGCGCGCGCTCCTGGGCGGCGCGGAGGCGATCGAAGTCGGCCGGCGCCTTCCGGGGCCGGTAGACCTTGTAGAGCTTGACGCACGCGCGCCGCACCTCGCGCTCGCTCGCGGTCGGCGGCAAGCCGAGCACGACGAACGGATCGTCGGAGTCGGGCAGGGGCGGGCGAGCCTTCGCCATGTCAGCGACTCGCCCCCGACTTCTTCTCGGCGGCGGCGCGGGCGCGCGACATCGCCCACGAGCAGATCGGGCAGGTCGCGACGACGTGTCCGCGCGCCGGACAGTACATGCGGCCGAAGTAGATGATCTGGAGGTGGAGGGCGTTCCAGGTCTCGCGGGGGTAGAGACGCTTGAGATCGGCCTCGGTGGTCTCCACGTTCTTGCCCGACGACAGGCCCCACCGCGCGGCGAGGCGATGGATGTGCGTGTCGACGGGAAACGCGGGCACACCGAAGGCCTGCGTCATCACGACGCTCGCCGTCTTGTGGCCGACGCCGGGGAGGGCTTCGAGCGCCTCGAAGTCGGCCGGGACGGCGCCGCCGTGGTGCTCGACGAGCTGCTGCGCGAGGGCGCGCACGTTCTTGGCCTTGGTCGGCGCGAGGCCGCAGGTCTTGATGAACGAGAGGATCGTCGCGACCGGGAGCTTGGCCATCGCCGCGGCGTCGGGCGCGCGCTTGAAGAGCGCGGGCGTGACCAGGTTCACGCGCGCGTCGGTGGTCTGCGCCGACAGCACGACCGCGACGAGGAGCTGGAACGCGTCCTCGTGCTCGAGCGGGATGTCGGGGCGCGGGAAGAGGTTGCCGAGGATGTCGGCGATGCGGGCGGCCTTGTCAGTCCTGGTCGGCATCGGGCGAGACCGGCGCTTTCGGTGCGTTGGGTGCGTTTGCGGCGGCGCCGCCGAGGCTCTGGTACAGGCTCTGTGCCTGCGGATCGGGATCGACGGCGAGGCCGGCGGCGAGGGCGGCCTTGGCGGCGTCGGGCTTGTTGCGGCGGAGATGGATCTCGGCCTCGCCGTAGAACGACCGGCCGCGCTCCGGCGCCGAGCGTTGCGCGGCCTGGTAGTGGGCGAGGGCGGCGTCGAGGTTGCCGGCCGCGGCGTCCTGCTTGCCGAGATAGTAGTGCGCGTACTCGGACGACGCGTCCACCTCGAGGAGGCCGGCGTACGCGCGGCGCGCGTCCTTGTCGTCACCGAGACGGCGCGCCGAGCCGGCCCAGTAGCGGTAGTAGTCGTCGGCGGTGTCGGTCTTTGCGTGCACGGCGAGCGGCACGAGCGCCGCGACCGCGAGGGCCCAGCCGACGCGTGGGCTGCGAGCGTGCTCGCCGGTGAAATGCGAGATCGCCGCGGCGACGGCCATGACGGCGTACGTGACGACGAGCGCGGCTCCGAGCGGCAGCGGCACGACGTAGGCCGTGGCGAGCACGGCGACGATCGCGGCCGGCCACGCGGCGTAGCGGAGCGCGGTCGGCAGCTGCTGGCCGCGCAGGTGCGGCGCGCCGAGATGACGATAGGCCGCGGCGGCGCGTGCGTAGACCATGTCGGGCACGACAAGCAGGTAGACCGCGAACATCAGATACGAGAACAGGCCGATCTCGAGGCCGACCAGCTCGATGCCGACGTGCAGGCCGATGCCGACCGGTAGCGCGAAGAGCCAGAGCTTGCGATTCCACATCGCGACGGCGAGGAAGAGCTCGCCGGCGATGATGAAGACGGCCATGCGCGAGAAGCCGATCGACGCGACCGTGTTGCGGACCCAGCCGTCGCGCACCTGGATGAAGAGCGCCGTGCCGTCGACCCAGAGGGTGTCCATCTTGGCGATCGCGGCCCAGAGATAGACGATCGACACCTGCACGAGCGCGAGCCGGAGGGCCCAGCTCGTGGTCGTGCGCGGAGCGTTCGGCGAGGCGCTCCTCGGCAGTGGGTCGGGCGCGCGCGGCGCGAAGCAGAGGATCACGAGCAGCAGCCAGACCAGGTAGTGGTGCTGGTAGGAGTCGAGCTGGCTCGAGAAGTAGGCCCAGCCGTAGAGCACGGTGGCGATGGGGAGCGCCACACGCACGAGCGCGCCCTGCGCGACGAGCGCGAACAGGATGCACATGGCAGCGTGCGCGAACGTGATGCCGGCGCGACCGGGCTCGGGGAGCGGCAGCCAGCTGAAGTGCGGGACGTTGAAGTTGTTCGCGCCGTAGCGCGACGCGTGCGGCAGCTGGAGGAACGCGTCGATCGAGAGGAGCGCGAAGAACGCGAAGCGAAAGACGACGAGCTTGGCCCAGGGGATCTCGAGCCAGAAGAAATAACGCGCTGCGCGCGAGGTTCCGGTGGCGCCGGCTGCGCCGTCGCCGCTGCGCGCCGCGCCGCTCGGCCGCTGCGCGGCCGCACCGGAAGTGCGGGGGACGGCTCCGTGGACCGTCGCGGTCGGCAACGGTTTCGGTTTCGGATCCGGTTTCGGTTTCGGATCCGGTTTCGGGTCCGGTTTCGGGTCCGGACTCGGAGTCGCAGCCGGAGTCGGACTCGGTTTCGGATCCGGCTTCTTACGCTTCGGGTGTGCGCGCTTGGCCACTCACAGCTCCGGGATCGTACACAGGTCGAAGCCGCCCATGAAGTACTCGGGGCCGCGCAGCCAGGAGGAGCGAGACACGCCGTCGGGGACGGGGCCCACGCTGTGGCGCGAGGCGATCGGCTTGCACGCGAGGCGCGCGACCACGGGCTTGCCCTGGTGCTTGCGGCACAGCTGCGCGCCCATCTCCTCGACGACGACACGGCGTCCGCGCTGCGCGACCTCGGTCCAGGCCTGGTGGAACTCCCGGCTGAGCTGCACCGGCTGGCCGTCGACGGTCATCGTGACCTCGCACGTGACCATGCGCGTCGGCGAGAACATGCGCCACGCCCAGCGCTCGTCGTTCCGGTCCATCCGCACGGAGTAGTAGTGCAGCGGCAGGAGCAGCTGGATCGCGATGAACGCGATGATGAAGCCGTTCGGCCAGAGGGAGATCGTGGTCGACTTGTTCACAGCGGCAACGACGCCTGCGGCAACGGTGCCGGTCGGCGAGGTGGCGCATGATACGTCAAGTCGGTGTCGACGCGCGCGCCGGGCTCCAGCGTCGCGCGCACGACCACCTCGCTCGACTCGAGCGACGCGATGGGCACGCCGTCGCGATAGAGGACGGCGTTGCCGAGCACGGCGGGGACGCGCGCGCCCGGCGACAGGATGCCGGCGAGGTTGAGGGGATCGGTGGCCGCGACGCGGCACAGCTCGGGGACCACGGGCGCGTTGCGCAGCGCGCGGAGCTCGTCGAGCGCCTCGGGCACCGCGAACTGCTCGCCGACGAAGCCGTTGACGAACCGCCCGCCGCGGATCTCTCCGCGCGCCTCGAGGCGCCGCAGCGCCGTCGCCATGTCACGCCACGGCGGCAGCGCCGACTCGCGCGCGAGCAAGTCGCGGAACACCACGCCGTAGCGGGCGAGGAGCTGGCGCGCCGACCGCTCCGCGTCGACGTGCTCCGCGCGCGGCGCGCCGAGGAGTGACCAGCGCCCCGCGGCGGTGGGCAGCGTGCGGATCGCGCGCGCCGGCTTGGCCCGATCCTTACCGCGGGCGCGGCGCACGGCCTCGCGCCAGGCGTGCGCGGCCGGCAGCGCCTGCTCCGCGGCGCGCGGGCGATCGAAGCGGGTCGCGCTCTCGCCGCGCCGGCGCTCGACGAGGACGCGGAGGCTGGCGAAGCCGTCGGCCGATGCGAGGCCGGCGCCGACCAGCTCCCAGAGCGCATCCTCGACGTCGTCGGGCGCCAGGGCGCCGTCGACGAGGTCGGAGAGGAACGCGGCGCCGCCGGCGCGCAGCTGCTCGGCGACGGCGGCAGCCTCCGGCGAAAGCTCGGGCGGCGGCACGTCGCGCAGCGCGGTCGGCGCGCGCAGCCAAGACCCGTCGGTGCGGCGGAACAGCGCCATCGGCGCGGCGCGCGACGGCGCCAGCGAGCGCGCGCCGGTCTTCGCCGCCGTCGCGGCGGCGCCGGCGGAAATGATCAGCTCGTCGGTCTCGTCGCCCGCCGTCACGACCACGCTCGTCGAGGTCGAGCTCTTGCGCGGAGAAAGTCGACACCACGCGACCTCGCCGCCCAGGCACATCTGATCGAGCCAGCTCGGATCGTAGCCGTGCAGGCGCGCGGGCAGGACCTCGCGCTCCCACGCGCCGGCGGCGGTCTCGAAGCCGCCCAGCTGATCGATGATGCGCGACAGGCCGTCGGAGCCGATGAGCTGCGAGCCCCTGGCGACACGCTGCCAGCGCAGCAGGAAGCGCATGAGCGTCGCCGCGTCGACCGGTTCGATCTCGCGGCGCAGGCGCGCCAGCGTCAGGCGGTGGATGCGCGCCAGGATGCGTCGGTTACACCACTCCACACGCGCGATGAGGTCGCGGTTGTCGGTCGCGCGCTCGGCGGCGCGCACATCGGGCAAGGTCGTCGCCGGCGCGAAGCGGCCGCCACCCGCGCTCGAGCTCGTGAACGAGCCGCGCAGGATGTCGCCGTCGGCCTCGAGCGCGAGCAGCGCCTCGAGCACGTGCTGCGGCGAGAGGCCGAGATGATCGGCGAGCACCGCCGCCGTGCGCGGGCCGGAGCCGTCGAGCTGCGCCGCGATGATCTTGCGCATCGCCTGCTCGGGCTCGAGCACCTGCGACCAGCTCGGGATCTCGAGGGGTGGCTCGGCGACCGTCTCGGCCGGCAGGATGGCGCGGATCGCGCCGAGTCGTTCCGTGGCGATCCAGGCCGACGCGCTCGATTCGCCGTAGGGCCACGAGAGTCGCGTCGCACGCCCGGCCGCCGCCAGCTCGGTGAGCCAGCGGCGCGGCTCGTCGAGCTCCTCGGCGCGGTCGGTCGGCAGCATCCACTGCGTGAGCAGGACGTCGTGCAGCTCGTCCGCATCCCGGACAACCGGCGCGACCTCGTCTTCGGCCGCCGCGATCGCCTCGGGTGCGAGCGCGCCCGTGGTCTCGGCGAGCTCCGGCGGTAGACCGCGGCGCACGCTGACGGCGCGCGTGCGGCGCTCCTCGAGCGGCGCGTCGTCGAGGAACGCGTACGGGTTGGCGTTCAGGAGCTCGTGACACAGCGGCGACGGCTCGACGGTGTCGCGCGCCATCACCTGGATCTCGCCCTTCTCGAGCGCCTGGCACAGCGCGGTCAGCCCTTCTCCGTCCATCGCCTCCACCAGGCAATCACGGATGGTCTCGAACACCAGCGGGTGGTCCGGGATCTCGCGATCGCCCGGAACGTTCTCGAGGCACGCCTGCGCCTGCGGAAACACGACCGAGAGCAGATCCGCGGCGCGCATGCGCACGAGGTGCGGGGCCACCTTCTTGCCTCCGTGACGGCGTGCCACCGTCAGCGCGCGCGTGACGTTCCAGCGCCAGCGCACCTCGAACATCGGCGCATCGAGGAGCGCCTGCACCAGCACCGGCTCGGCCTTGTGCGACGGCAGGAACCCGAACACGCTCTCGAGCGGGAAGCTGTGCGGCTGGCCCAGCGAGATGACGATGCCGTCGTCGGTCGCCGCCGCCTGCAGCTCGAAGTCGAACGAGCGGCAGAAGCTCTTGCGCAGCGCGAGCCCCCACGCCCGGTTCACACGTCCGCCGAGCGGCGCGTGCAGCACCAGCTGCATGCCCCCGCCCTCGTCGAAGAACCGCTCGGCGATCAGCAGGTCCTTGCGCGGCAGCGCGCCCAGCGCCGCGCGCCCCGCCGCGAGATACGCGACCAGCTGCTCGGCCGCGCCGCGGGACATCGACGTCTCGGCCACCAGCCACGCCGCGATCGCGCCCCACAGCTCGCCGGCCACCAGGCGCGCGTCGATCTCCTTGCGCAGGTCCGAGACCTCGTCGGAGAGCTCGCGCGTGCGCGCCGGTGCCTCGCCGAACCAGAACGGGATCGACGGCGGCTGACCCTTGGCGTCCTCGACGAACACGCGCCCGGTCTCGATGCGATGGATCTTCCAGGCCGTGTTGCCGAGGAGGAACACGTCGCCGGCCATCGAGTCGATCGCGAAGTCCTCGTCGACCTCGCCCACGCGTGTGCCGCTCGGGTGCTCGACCACGGCGTAGTTGGCGTTGTCGGGGATGGCGCCGCCCGACGTGATGGCGAGCAGGCGCGCGCCGCGCCGTCCCTTCAGCCGGCCACCCACGCGGTCGCGGTGGATGAGCTGGCCCATGCGCCGCCGCGCCGACACGCCGTCCGAGAGCATGGTCAGCAGCTCGTCGAAGCGCGCGCGCGTGAGCGACGCGTACGGCTGCGCGCCCGTGACCATCGCAAACATCTCGTCCTCGCCGAGCTCCTCGGCCGCGCTCGCCGCCACCATCTGCTGCGCCAGGATGTCGAGCGGCGCGTCGCGCAGGTGCACCTCGTCGAGGTTGCCGCGCCGCACGCCGCGCACCAGCGCCCCGCACTCCACGAGCTGGTCGCGCGTGAGCGCGAAGAGCCGTCCCTTGGGCGTGAGCCCGAGCGAGTGTCCGCTGCGGCCGACGCGCTGGAGGAACGTCGCCAGCGAGCGCGGCGAGCCGAGCTGGATGACGAGATCGACCGCGCCCACGTCGATGCCGAGCTCGAGCGACGCCGTCGCCACCGCGCAGCGCACCGCGCCCGCCTTCAGTCGCTCTTCGGCCTGGAGGCGCCGCTCGCGCGACATCGAGCCGTGGTGCGCCGCGACCTGATCGGGGCCGAGCCGCTCCTCGAGCTGGTGCGAGAGCCGCTCGACCAGCCGCCGCGTGTTGACGAACACGAGCGTGGTCTTGTGCTGGGTCACCAGCTCGGCGATGCGGTCGTACACGCGCGCCAGCTGATCGAGCGAGGCGACCGCGCCCAGCTCGTCGTCGGTGATCTCGATGGCCAGATCGACGTCGCGGCGGTGGCCCGCGTCGACGATGACCGGCGACGGGCGCCGCGTCCCGACCAGCAGCGACGCGACGCGCGCGATCGGCCGCTGCGTCGCCGACAGGCCCACCCGCACCGGCGCGCGCCCGGTCTCGGTGGTCACCAGCCGGTCGAGGCGCTCGAGCGACAGCGCCAGATGCGCGCCGCGCTTGTCGCCGGCGAGCGCGTGGATCTCGTCGACGATCACGGTGCCGACCCGCGACAGCCCCTTGCGCCCGCGCTCCGCCGTCAGCAGGATGTAGAGCGACTCCGGCGTCGTCACCAGGATGTGCGGCGGCCGCCGGGCCATCTTCTCGCGCTCGCTGCTGGGCGTGTCGCCGGTGCGCACCGCGATGCGAATGTCCGGAAGCCGGACACCCTCGCGCGCCGCGCGCTCGGTGATCTCGCGCAGCGGGACCTCGAGGTTGCGCGTGACGTCGTTCGACAGCGCCTTGAGCGGCGAGACGTACAGGACGGCGGTGGCGTCGGCCAGACGACCATCGGGCGCCGCGAGTCCCGCGCGGACCAGCGCGTCGAGGCAGGCCAGAAACGCGGCGAGCGTCTTGCCCGAGCCGGTCGGCGCGGCGATCAGCGTGTCCTTGCCGTCGGCGATCGCGGGCCAGCCCTCGATCTGCGGCGCGGTCGGGCTGCCCAGCTTCTCGCGGAACCACCCGGCCACCAGTGGGTGGAACCGGTCCAGCACGCGATCGGCCGGGCACTGCACATCCATACAGTATTCGGCGGGGCGCGCCGGATCAACTCCGGCGGAGGCCGGAGCGATCACCGGCGTAGTGATAGCGGATCTGATCGTCGTCGTACCGATGCGCGCGCCCGACGGGGCACGCGTCGCGCACCGCGAGCCACAGGCGCCAGCGGTCGCGCAGCTCGGCCTGGTTCGCCGGCGGACCGGCGGCGAGCGCGCGATCGAGCGCGGGCTGGCACCCGGTCGCGCAGTCGCAAGGCGCCGCGATCGGCGGACGCGGCGGCGGGCCCTCGACGTCGATCACGATCGCGGCGCGCAGCGCGATCCACGGACCGAGCCGTGGATGCACGCACAGGTGACTCGGCGCCAGCCACGCGAGACCTGCGACGTGCGCGAGCCGCTGCATCGCGACGCGACGCGGCGGGGGCTCGGGCGCGAAGCGGATCTCGGCGCGCGGGCGTGATGGCAGCGGCGCGAGCGCGGCCTCGACCGCGCCGCACACCACGCGCGCGACGTGATCGTCGACGGGATGTTCGTCGCCGCGGGCCACGGCATCGCGCACGTGCGGCCACAGCATCCGCGTGTTGCCGACGACGACGACCAGCGCGCGCGCGCGCCCGACGTCGGGCAGCCGGAAGTCCGGCGGCACCTCGGCGTCGTAGTCGGCGCTGGCGCACGCCCCGCACAGATCGATGCCGCCCGCGGCGCAGCGGTGCGCGATGGTCTCGACGATCGTGGCGGCGTCCGACGACATCTCGCTCACATCGCGCGCGTCGCAGCCGCGGCGATCTGCGCGTCGTTGCGTGGGCTCGCCCAGATGCGCACCTCGTCGAGCGCGCCGGAGAGCGGATCGTCGGCGCCGGCCGGCGTGCAGTCCTGCCCGAGGTTCATTCCGTCGACGCCGGTGGTCGGCGCCGGCACCTGCCGGTTGACGGTCCCGAACAGCGCGCCGTCGACGTAGATGCGGAACGTCAGGTTGTCGAACGTGCACGCGATGTGCGTCCACTGGCCGGTCGCGATCGTCGGTCCGCTGACCGTGCTGCCGCTCATCGTGCAGTAGGGCCGCATGTTGCTGCCGACCCACATGCCCCACTGGCCGTTGTTGTCCATGATGCCGGCGCGGTTGGCGGGCATCTGCGCCACGAACACGAACGCCTCCATGGTCAGCGCCGTGGTCACGTCGAGCGCGGTCGACTCGGTGACGTGGATCGCGCTCGACGCCGTCAGCTGCACCGCCGCCCCGACCTTGCCCGGGCCGAAGCCGAGATCCTCCATGGTGTCGACGACGATACCGGAGCCCGACTCGTCCATCGCGCTCTCCTCGAACGTCATGCACAACCGCAGATCCGGGTTCTCGCGATCGCAGAAGGGGCGTGCCTGTGCGCCGTCGTCTTCCGCGGCGTCGATGGTCGCCTGCGCGTCGCTGCCGGTGCCGCCGCCGTCGCCGTCTCCGGCGCCGGAGGGCGAGAAACCGCACGCCACCAGCGCGAGCGCCACCGCCGCTTTGACGGCGACGCCGAGACCTGCTCGAATGATCGTCGTGCGATCCGCGATGCTCATGCTGGTGTTCGCGTTGTGCGTTCCGACCAGCGTACCTGGTTGCGGCGGCGAGAACTACCAGGGCGTCGAGGATCCCCGGGGTGAGGTGAACGGGCGATCGTTCGAGTTCGTCAGCACCAAGCCCGACGGCACCGAGTGGACCTTCCGCGTCCGCGGCAACTCGCTGTGGGTGGGCTTCGTCGAGAAGGCCAAGTCCGGCGAGCTCGGCTCGATCCAGCTGTCGGGCAAGGAGCGCAAGAAGGTGTGGGAGCTCATCGACATGGTCGACGTCGGTGGGCGCAAGCGGGGCAAGGCCGACGAGAAACACGGCACCGTGAGCATGCGCATGCGCGAGGTGGACGATGACGGCGAGCACGACTCCCGCCTGGTGCTCGTCTCGCGCCGCACCGACGACGAGGACGTGATCGCGCTCGCCAACTACCTCATCGATCTGGTCGAGAGGCACAAGAAGGTCTCGCCGGCGTTCTGATGGTGGCGCGGCTGCATCACGACTTCGTTGCGGGTGACGCGCCGCGCGCGTGGGCGCTGTTCACGCACGGCATCTACGGCAGCGGGGGCAACTGGCGC
The DNA here is from genome assembly GCA_035525615.1 of Kofleriaceae bacterium. Taxonomy (GTDB): domain Bacteria; phylum Myxococcota_A; class Polyangia; order Haliangiales; family Haliangiaceae; genus UBA2376. Next base: position 38,797 of record DATLEB010000258.1, read on the forward strand.
GCGATCGCGCGGCAGGTCGTGACGCGGCGCCCGGAGTGGGGCGTGGTGCTCGTCGATCTGCGACAACACGGGCGGTCGGAGCCGGGCGATCCGCCGCACACGGTGGCCGCGTGCGCCGCCGACATGGTGGCGCTCGCCGACGAGCTCTTGGGGGCCGGCAAGATCGTGCGCGTCACGCTCGGCCACAGCTTCGGCGGCAAGGTCATGCTGTCGACGCGACCGCACCTCGAGCCGGCGCAGACGTGGGTGCTCGACTCGACGCCGAGCGCGCGCTCCGGCGAGTGGGCCGCCCCCGCCAACACGGTGCGCGAGGTGTGGGAGTCGATGCACGCGCTCGACCGGACGTGGGCGCGGCGCGAGGACTTCGTGGCGGCGATGCGAGAGCGCGGCCACGCGCTGTCGCTGGCGCAGTGGGTCGCGATGAACCTCGAGCCCGACGGCAGCGGCGGTTACGCGCTGCGCCTCGATCTCGAGGCCGTGCGCACGCTGCTCCTCGACTATTACGAGGTCGATCTGTGGGGCGCGGTCACGGCGCCGGAGCTCTCCGGCGAGGTGTGGATGGTCGTCGCCGAGAAGTCGAGCACCGTGTCAGCCGACGATCGCTCGCGACTGGCGTCGCTCGACGGCAAGCGCGTGCACACGCGCACGCTCGACGCCGGCCACTGGCTGCACATCGACGCACCGCAGGACGTGGTCGACCTGCTCGCCGCCGAGCTGCCCCGCGCGCCGTGAACGATTCCGTTCGCGATCGCACGCACGGCCTCGACGCCCGCGCCGTCCGGGACCACGTTCCGCTGGTACGTGAAGCCGTTGAGCCCGGAGACGCTTCCGTATCACCGGGATCGCTCGCGTGCGCTCGGCACGCTTCGACCCACCTCGCTCGACGGTCAGCCGGGGTATTTCGATCTGGGCACCGGACCCACGGCGGCGCTTCCGAGCGACGCGGCCAACGTGTTCGTCGTGATCTGCCGCGTGCTCGATAGCGCCGGGCAGCGCCTCTCGGAGTCGCGCTATACGCAGTCGATCCTCACGGCGCAGGAAGAGCGCGACCTCGGCGAGCTGTCGAGCTACCTCGATCGCGCCACCGGCCTGGCCAGCAAGATCAACCCGAGGCGACGGACCCCGCTGACTGCCGTGCACACCGCCGTCGATTCGGCGCGTTCGCGGCGGCTCGAGCTGTTCGCGGGCCCCGGCACGGCCGGAGGCATCACGATCGTCGACGTCACCCCCGGGCTCAAGCCCGAGGATCACCAGCTCGAGTTCAACGGCACCACGTTCGCCGACGCGCTCCAGCAGTTCCGGGAGCGCAATCGCCACCCCCGCGGTGCGATCGTGCTGCGCGTGCCGGAGCAGAACCAGCTCGGGCCGGATGGCGCGGCGATCCCCGCGGCACAGCACACGATCGAGACCAATGGCGAATCCGAGCTCGACGAGTGGTCGTCGCGTTTCGGGCTTCTCTCCATGGGGCTCTTCGCCGCGGCGCTCGTGGCGGCACCGTTCACGGGCGGTGGATCGATCGCGGTCACCGCGCTGCTCATCGGCTCGGCGGTAGCGGGCGGCATCGCAGCCGGGTTGAGCCTCGCCGAACGGTTGCGGCATGCGGAGATCAGCAACACCGGCGTCGCGCTGGATATCGTCGGGATCGTCGGCAGCATGGTCGGCGCCGGAGCCGCGATCCGCGGTCTATCGGTCGGGACCCAGGCCATCAACGTCATCGGTCACACGACGCGCTTCGTGCTGTGGACCAACTTCACGACGTCCGCGATCGCCGCGGTGCTGGTGAGCGTCGACGGCATCCAGCAGATCCAAGCGATCATGAACGACGACTCGATGACGGAGGATCAGAAGCGGGCGTTGCTGGTCCGCGTCGTGACGGGCATGGCGCTGGCGGGTGCGATCGTCGCGCTGTCGTATCGCGACCTCAACGTTATGCGCACGCGGTTGCAGGGCCTGATCGGTGCCGACCTCGAGGGCGTGCTGTCGAACGAGGCGCGGATGACGCTCAGCCTCCTCGACGACGATGTCCTGCGCGGCCTCCAGCGGGGCGCGGCCGGCGCCGCCACCGGTGAGGAGATCGAGAAGCTGGCGCGCATCCTGCGCTCCGACTCGCAGCTGATGCGACGGATGGCTGGACGCACCGGCATCATCGATGCCTTCCGCCACGCGCGCGTGTACGCCGAGACTGCCAACGAGCTCGAGCTCGGGCTCCTGCGCATCCGGCTGGCGCGGACCTTCGGGGAGGCGCACGCCGAGCGCGTGACGAACGCGATCCGGCGCGGTGGGATTCCGGGCGCTGCCGCGGATGGCCTGAGCGACGCAGCGCTGGCCCGGATCAGCTCCGATCCGGAACGCGCCGCGGCGATCTCTCACCGGCACCGCGACGCCTTCCTGGCCGAGCTACGCGCGAACCCCGGCGACGCGCCCGACGCGATCGAAGCGAGACTCAACGCCGGGCGCGCAGCACCGCCGGGCGGCGACGGCGTGTTCGAGCTCGACAATCTGCGTCAGGTGACCGTTGCGGGCCCAGGTGGCGCCACCAGCACGGCGACTTCGGGCAACCTGAGCCCGAACTCGTTGAACCAGCAGCTGCGCGGCTTGGCGGGCAACGACCGAGCACACGGTGCGACCGTGAGCTTCGGCCGTCGCGCAACGGGACCGGGAGCGGGCAACGAGAGCCGTGGACAGATCACCGTCACCGACGCGACCGGCACCGAGATCACGATCGACGTCGAGGTGAGTGCGATCAGCGATCTCGCGACGCCGGGCGGATCCGCCGGCGCCGAGCCGGCTCGTCTCGACCTGCGACCGCCCGACGCGAGCCATCCCAACTGGCGGGCCAACATCACCGTCAGCAACCGGTTGCGCACCGACGACGTCGGTAGCGTGGTCGGCCGTGAGCTCGACGAGGCCATCGACATCTCGCGTCGCAACGGGCGCGGGATCATCGACTCCGAGCAGACCAACGTCGCCTTCCGTCCGGGCGCGGCGCGGGTCACCGGGCCGGCACAGACGACCGCCGCCGACCGCGCGTCGATGCGTCAGCTCCAGGATCTGTGGGACGACGTTCGGAGTCGCAAGCAGGTCGTGGAATCGCACCGGCAGGCCGGCAACCCCAAACCCGATCTGGAACGCGCGCTCGAAGAGCGCTCGGCTCGCCTCGACCGGATGCTGCAGACGATGGGGATCGATGATCCGCAGCGGATGTCGGAACGCTTGCCGCTCTTGCGCGGCATGGGGATGAGCGAGGAGCAGTGGCATGCGCTGCAGGTCTTCGTCGAGTCGCGTCGGTTCGCCACGGTCGCGCATCCAGGGCTCACGGCGACGCAGCCAATCATCACCGATGGCATCCTCGATCACCTGTTGCATCCGCGACCAACCGCTGGCACCGCATTCGCAAACGGCGGGCTCTACGGCGGACACGACGAGGCAAACCTTCGCCACTTCCTGTCGCAACATCCAGAGTACGAAGTGGTGCGAGCCAACATGGCGGCATCGGGAGGCTCGCTCTATTTCGAGTATCGCCAGTACCGATGGAAGTCGACGACAGCTGCGCCCCCACCGATCGGAGATGCGAGACGACCCGGCGGTGCCGCATTCGGGCCCGCCGAGCAGGCGCTGTGGGATGTGGCCACGCCCTCCAAGACGACCGCGTCGAACTTCCAGTCGTACGTTCGAGAGGCAGAGGCTGCCTGGGAATCCTGGCGCGGCGCAAACTCGGCACCGGGAGGATTGTCCGTGCAGTCGGGACATCGAACCTTCACGACCACACCCAACGCTGCGGGCGTAAGCTTCGAAGGAGGCTTCGACTATCACGCTGGTCCGCCACCGCGCTGGGAAATCTCCACGATCTATCCAAGACTGTAAGCGGACGATGAAGGACCATCTCGAGGCGGCCGGCGTTTGCATCCCTCTCGTGAGCGGATGGAACGGATACCAGATCCGTCCTGGTGCGCCGTTCGATCAGCTTGGCTGGGTCGTCGGACAGTGGACGGACGGGCACTTGCCGGAGCTGCTCGAGCGAGTGGCTCGCGGAGAGGATGCGGAGATCGTCGGGTTCGCCGTTATCCGGCCGAGGTATCCGCTCGAGCCGGAGGAGGTGGCACCATGGAAGGCGCTTACCGGGCAGGACGTAGGCGAAGATCCGGTGGTCATCTACTCACGCTTCGTCCAGCACGGCATGGCGTTTCCGCGTGCCGCGCTGGTCGAGATCCTGCGTGCCTTCAAGAAGCTGCGCGACGAGACCGCCCACCTGCCGCGACCGGAGTACCCGCCGCCGGCGCCGCTCGCAGCCGGTCAGGCGTTGCCACCGGACCAGCTGTTCACCCGAGCCCCGTCGGAAGCGCAGCCACCGACCGAGTACGAGCGCAAGAGCATGGCGGACATCAACGACATGGCGTCGGTGCTCGACGCGGCGCAGGCCGCGGCGCGCACGCCCGATCAGCGGGCCGACGTGACCGTCAAGCGTCGCGTTCTTCTCGAGGAGATGGAGGCGCACGGATTGCTCGACGAAGCCAGGCAGCACGAGAAGCGCGCGTGGCTGGAGAGCTGGCGGATGCCGACGTTGCGCGATTACGTCGACGCGGCGATCGCGTTGCGCCGCTACTACGCGAGCGCGGCGCGCGCGACGTACACGTTGCCGCCGCCGCCGGCTCGGCTCCTCGATGGTGCCGTCTCGCTCGATTGGTTCCGGCGGCCCGGGGCGACGCCCGAGGGCGCGACCCCCGACACGTGGCTCGCGTTCTGCGAGCAGGTGCTCCGCGAGAACCCGCCGGGTGGTGCGTCCGGGGAGGTCCTCTCGAAGATCGGCCGACGCTGGTATCAGATCCACTGGCGGCGCGAGGTCGGTGAGCCTCCTGCCGTCGTCGCCGCGTCGGAGCTGGTGCGCTGACCGAGGCGGGACGGTTCGAACGGTTCCTCGATCGCTGCGCACGGCCGACGGTCGGGCGGGGCGGCTGGAACGCCTACGCCGCGTGCGGCGTCGTCGGGTACGCGGTGGGCGCGCTCCTGTCGGCCGTGCTCGCCGCGCGTGTCGGCATGACGTTCTCGAGCAGGGTCGTGCTCGAGGCGGTGCCGCCGCTCGCGCTCCTCGTGTCCATCAAGCTCTCGGAGATCGTGGCGGGGCAAGAGCGCCTCGTCGCGTTCGAGATGGCGGCGTTCGTCGTCGCGAGCACGGCGGTGGTCGCCTGGCTCGCTGGAACGCCCGTCGTCGCGACCATCGATGTCGCGCTCGTCGGTGTCGGCGCCTTCCTGGTGTTCGGGCGCATCGGATGCTTTCGCGTCGCGTGCTGCCACGGCCGATGCGCGCGGCGCGGCGTCGCGTATCGCGAGGAGCACGCGCAGCGAGGTTTCGCGTGGCGCCTGGTCGGCTGCCGCCTCATCCCGACGCAGCTGCTCGACGGCGCGGCCGCGGCCCTCGCCACGATCGCGGCCTTCTGGGTGGTGTGGGACGGGACGTACGGGAACGGGACCGCGACCGGCGTGCTCGTCGTGATCTATGGCGTGCTGCGCGCGGGCATCGAGCTCATGCGCGGCGACTGGGATCGGCCGCGCGTCGGCGGCGCGAGCGAGGCGCAGTGGTCCGCGTTCGCGACCACCAGCTTGGTCGCAGCGATCTGGCCCGCGTGGTGGACCATCGGCGCCGCGGGCGTCACGGGCGGGCTCGTGCTCGCGCTCGTCACCATGCGCTTGGGACGGTGGGTGGATCGGTGGTGGCTGGCCAGTCCTTGGCATGCCGCCGAGGTCGCGGAGAAGATCGAGGACCTCGTCGCCCGCGGGGACACCGTCACGACGAGCGAGGGTCTCCGTCTCTCCGCCGCGGCGATGCCAGACGGCCGCGTCGACCTCGTGATCTCGCGCGACGGTGGTGCGCCCGCTCCGGCCGTGGTCGCTTCCCTTGCGAGTCAGCTCGGCCGGCCGTGGTCGCGGCACGAGATCGTCCCGGGACGATCGCCGGACGTCGTGCATCTGCTGCTCGACACCGCACCGTCGGTCGCTGCGCGACGCACCTAACCCTCGGTCGAGCCCGCCGTGTCATCCCCGGCCGCGAGCTCCTCGCCCTCGGGCGTCGGCTTGGGCGGCGTGACCCGCATGGGCGGAAGGAGCTCGTCCTCGGTGTCGATCGCGAGCGACATGAACATCGCGGCGTCGATCTTGCGGAACCCGCGCTTGCGATACCACTGCGTCGCGTGCTCGTTGTTCTCGGCGACCTCGAGCACGATGTGCGAGAGGCCGCGCACCTTGGCGAGGTGCTCGAGCTGTTGCATCACGAACGAGCCGACGCCGCGCCCGTTCCAGTTGGGATGGACGGCGAGCTCCTCCACGAAGAGCGGCTCCATCTTGCGGCGCTCGAAGTAGTTCTCGTTGATCCAGTTGTCGTTGCCGATGACCTCGTGCGCGCACTCGGCGTACGCGACGATGTCGCCGTCGACCTCGAACACGAGCTGGTCGATGCCCTCCTCGTCGTACGTGCGCATGAACCGCTTCATCGAGCGCGGGCGCTGGTACTCGACGGTCTCGAGGTTGACCTTGGCGAACGACAGCTTGAGGAACTCCCACACGCGGTTGAGATCGCGGCGGTGGATGCGGCGGACGCTGATGACCGGAGGCTCGAGGCGCGAGCGCTTCTTGCCGGCGCCGTCACGCTTCTTGCCGGCGCCGTTGCGCGCCTTCTTCTGGCGCGCCGGTTTCTTGGCCGGTGCCGCGAGCTTCTTGGTCGCGCGGCGCTTGGGGACACCCATGCGCCGCATCCTAACCCATCGGTAGGGTTACGAGCCGACCCGGGCCACCAGCGCCGTGGCCTGCTCGACGAAGGCGTCGCGGTGGAAACGCTCGAACTCGGTCCACGTGGTGAACGTCGTCGGGTCGGTGACGCGGTCGACGAAGATGGTGCCGTCGAGGTGGTCGACCTCGTGCTGGTACGTCCCGGCCTTGAGCCCGTGCACCGTCTCGTCGATCTCGTTGCCGTGGCGGTCCCACGCCTTGACGTGCAGGTGGACGAAGCGCTGCACCGTGCCGCGCAGGTTGGGGACCGAGAGGCAGCCCTCGTTGTTCGGGAACATCTCGTCGCCGACCGGCGTGAGCACCGGGTTGACGAGGATGGTGAGCGGGATCTCCGGCTTGTACGGGTAGCGCGGGTTGTTGCGCACCTCGACCGCGGCGATCCGGATCGGCTCGTAGATCTGGATGGCGGCGAGCCCGGCGCCGCTGGCGTCGCGCATGGTCTCGATCAGATCGTCGATGAACTGCTGCATCGCCGGTGACGCGAGCTCCTCGCGCGTCACCTCGCGCGCCCGCTGGCGTAGGACGGGATGTCCGATCTGGGCGATCTTGCGGATGGCCATGCGGCCAGCATACCGCGTCAGAGGGCGACGGCGACCCGGCGGCCGATGTGCAGGCCCGTGAGGGAGGGTTCGACGGTGTACGCGAGGATCTCCACGCCGGCGGCGGCGGCGCGGCGGAGGGTGATGCCGTAGCGGGGATCGATCTCGTCGGCGGGGCGAACGCTGGTGACGCCGGTGCGCGGCACGACGAACAGCAGGGTGGCGCGGAAGCCGCGGCGTCGCAGCGCGCGCAGCTCTTCGAGGTGGCGAGCGCCGCGCACGGTGACGGCGTCGGGGAATGCGGCGGCGCCGTGGCCGCCGTCCATGGTCGCGGTCTTCACCTCGACCCACGCGCGGTCGCGATTGCGCCGCGCACCCGCGCGCGAGAGATGGAAGTCGAGGCGGCTGTCGCCGACCGCGACCTCGCGCTCGATCGTCTCGTACTCGCGGAGCTCGGCGATCGCACCCGCTGCGAGCGCGGCGGCGACCAGCTGGTTTCCGCGCGCCGTGTTCACGGAGACGAGCGCGCCGCCGTGGCCGCCGATCTCGGCGAGCTCCCAGCTCCAGCCCAGCTTGGTGGCCGGCTTCCTCTGGAGCCAGACGCGGCCGCCCTCGTCGGCGCACGTCCGCATCGAGCCGGGATTGGGACAGTGCGCGACCACGGTGTCCCGCCCGACGCGCACATCCGCGAGAAAGCGCTTGTAGCGCCGGATGAGCCGCCCTTCGACGAGCGGCGGGTCGAAC
>DATLEB010000269.1:0-14130 GCA_035525615.1 Kofleriaceae bacterium
GTAGTTCTCGCCGACGTCGAGCGCGCCGGCGGCGGCGACCTCGTCGACCGCGCTCGCGGGATGGAGCTTCGAGACCGCGATGCTCGGGACGTCGGACGGTGCGCGGCCGGCGGCGACGCACGCGGCATCGACCTCGGCACGGACGGCTCGCCAGCGGTCGGCGATCGAATCACCGGGCGTCGTCATGCCGGCTGCCCGCGACGGAAGTCGACCTCGGCGGCGCCGGTCTCGCGCACGAGCGCTGCGACCTCGGCGAGCGGCAGTCCGATCACGTTCGTGATCGAGCCGCGCACCGCCGACACGAGCGCCGCCGCGATGCCCTGGACGGCGTAGGCGCCGGCTTTGCCGCGCCACTCGCCCGACGCGACATACGCGGCGATCACGTCGTCGCCGGCGGCGACCATGTCGACCTCGGACGTGACCTCGAGCTCTCGCGTTTCGCGCGGGCCGACGAGGCAGACCGCCGTCGTCACGCGATGCGTGCGTCCGACGAGCCGCCGCAGCATCGACGTCGCTTCGGCGTCGTCGGCGGCTTTGCCGAGCACGAGGCCGTCGATCTCGACGATCGTGTCGGCCGCGAGCACGAAGTCGTCGGCACCACGCGCGCACGCCGCGGCCTTCTCGGCGGCGACGCGGCGCACGTAGGCGAGCGGTGCCTCGCCGTCGTGCTGGCCTTCATCGATGTCCGAAGGCCGGACAACCGACTCCACGCCGACGCGCGCCAGGAGCTCGCGACGACGTGGAGAGGCGGAAGCGAGGATCAACATCGCGCCACTTGTAGCGCGTTATCGATCTCGCGGCGCGCTCACGGCGCGATCACTGCCCGGGGTAGCCGCCGCCCGGAGGCGGATAGCCACCGCCGCCCTGCGGCGGGTAACCACCGCCGCCTTGCGGAGGATAGCCACCACCGCCTTGCGGAGGATAGCCGCCACCTTGCGGAGGATAGCCACCACCCTGCGGAGGGTAACCACCACCCTGCGGAGGATAGCCACCGGGCGGGCCCTGTGGCGGCGGACCGCCGGCGCCCTTGTTCCCGAGCTGCGCCTTGAGCTCGTCGTACGCCGCCGGCGCCGTCACCATCAGCACGCCGAAGAACGCGACCACCGGCAGGAGCAGGTGCGCGAACCCGAGGATGTTGGTGAGGAACTTGTCGTGCCCGTGGATCAGGTTGGCGAGGAAGAACAGCACGGTCTCGAGCGGCAGCCACGCGAGCAGCACCGCCGTCACCGCCGGCGCCAGGGCATCCACGGCCGCCAGCGCAGGCACCTTGTTGGCGGGCACGACGAACGCGAGGCACCCGATCGAGACCAGCGACACGAGGAAGAAGAGGATGTTGCGGATGCCGAACAGCGCGCCCGCCTTGAACGAGAAGAACACGCCGAAGCAGCTGAAGAACATCATCAGCGTCAGGAGCACGCCGACCGCGATCACGATGCGCGCGATCTGATCCTGCGGCTGAGCCAGCCGCGCCAGCAGACCGAAACACAGGACCGAGTACCCCAGCGAGTACAGCCACAGCATGTCCCACTGGTCCTTGGCCGTGACCATCGCGTCGCGATCCTGCTTGGCCATCAGCGTGGCCGCATTGGCGACCCACGTCGTGAAGCCGCCGGCGCGCGTGATCGCGATACCGAGGATCGCGACAGCGAACGGCAACCACTGCAGCACGATCGGCGGCACGTTCTTGCGCAGGTCAGGAGGCGCGACGGTCATCAGGAGGTACACGGCGCCCGCGATGAGCGGCCAGATGACCATCGAGAAGATCATCTTGTCGCCGTCGGGACCGCGCATGCCCCACGAGAACTCGGTGGGCGAGAGCTTCCACGGAACGAAGACCGCGGCGATGAGCGCGATTCCCGCGATCAACATCAGCGTGCGCTGCACGCTCACGTCGCGCAGCGTGGCCAGCGGGATCCCGAACAGCGTGCCCGGCTTCGACTGCGGCAAGCGCCGCGCGAAGTCGTCGATCGGTCCCGGCATATCCCGCTGCGGCGCCGCGAACGGATCGTAGCCCGGCTGCGGGCCGCCCATCGGCGCACCGCCCATCGGCGGCTGACCGTACGGTTGCGGTCCACCCGGCGGTGGTGCGCCGTAGCCCGGCGGCGGTCCACCCGGAGGTGGCGCGCCGTATCCCGGAGGCGGTCCACCCGGAGGCGGTCCACCGAATCCACCCGGAGGCGGTCCACCGAATCCACCCGGAGGCGGTCCGCCCGGCGGTGGTGCGCCGTATCCCGGCGGAGGTCCACCCGGAGGCGGCGCGCCGTATCCCGGAGGCGGTCCACCCGGAGGCGGTCCGCCGAATCCACCCGGAGGCGGTCCGCCGAATCCACCCGGAGGCGGTCCGCCGAATCCCGGTCCCGCCGGCGGCGGCGCGCCGAATCCCGGCGGTGCACCGGGCGGCGGTCCTCCCGCAGCGCCCGGCGGGATGAGTCCGCCCTGGCCCATCACCGTCTTCGCGGGCTGGGCCGCGGCGGGCGGCGCCATCGGCGGTGGTGCCATCGGCGGTGGTGCAGCCGGCGGGGGCGCCGCTGCCGGCGCACCTCCCGGTTTCAGCACGGGCGCCGCATATCCGAACATCGTTTTCGCCGCGCCGCCCGAAGGCGCGGCAGGCGCGGCGGGCATCGGTCGGCCACACGTTCCGCACGCGGGCGCCGTCGCTAGCACGGCCGCGCCACAGAACGGGCACGGCCTGGTTGGAGTCGCCATGTCTCGGTGTCTCCCCGGTTGAGCCAGAGGACGGTATCGCGGCGAAAGCATTCGGGTCAACGCGGGGGGCGTGATAGATCGGTGCGGTGAAGACGTTCGGTTTCCTGGGCGCCGGCAACATGGCAGAGGCGCTCATCCGCGGGCTGATCCAGGGCGGCGTCGTGCCACCCGAGCACATCATCGCGTCGGCGCCGCGTACGGAGCGCCAGGACGAGCTTCGGACCACCTACGGGATCGTGACGACTGGGGACAATTCCGAGGTCGCGCGGCGCGCCGAGGTGCTCGTGCTGTCGGTGAAGCCGCAGATCCTCGAGCGCGTGGTGCACGAGGTGGCGGCGCACGTCAGCGCGGGCACGCTGGTGGTCTCGGTCGCGGCGGGCGTGGACACGGCCACGATCGAGGGGCTGCTCCCGACCGGCGCGCGCGTCGTGCGCGCCATGCCGAACACGCCGGCGCTGGTGCGCGCGGGCGCCACGGCGATCTCGCGCGGCAGCCACGCCACCGAGGCCGACCTCGGCGAGGCGCGCACGATGTTCGATGCGGTCGGCATGACCGTCGTGCTCGACGAGTACCAGCTCGACGCGGTGACCGGACTCTCGGGCTCGGGGCCGGCGTACATCTTCCTGATCCTCGAGGCGCTCGCCGATGCCGGCGTGAAGGTCGGCCTGTCGCGGCGCAACGCGCAGCGGCTCGCGGCGCAGACCGTCATGGGCTCGGCCAAGATGCTGCTCGACACCGACGAGCATCCGGGGCGGTTGAAGGACATGGTGACGTCGCCGGGCGGGACCGCGATCGCCGGCCTGCACACGCTCGAGCAGGGCGGCCTGCGCACGACGCTCATCAACGCGGTCGAGACCGCGACCAAGCGCGCCAAAGAGCTGGGGCGCGGCGGGAAGTGAGAAGGGCATGAGGTCGTGGATCGCGGCGGCGCTGTTCGCGACGCTCGCCGCGTGCGGTGGCGTGACCGGCACCTTCACGCTCGAGCTGAAGACCGCGCCGGGCTCGACGATCCTCGACGGCGTGACGCGCGCGCGGCTGACGCTGTCGGTGCCGTATCGCCAGGTCGAGGCGACGCGCGGGGACGACGGGAAGTTCCACCTGTCGATCGACGTGCCCGCCGAGGGGCCGTCGGGGCAGCTCACGTTCGAGGGCTTCGACGCGGCGGGGAATGTCGTGGCGTGGGGGCGCTCGGGCGTCCTGCCCATCGCGGCGATCGACGCGAACGTCTCGATCTACGTCGCGCCGCCGGTGAGCCTCGCGGCGGCGCCGGTGTCGCTCGATCCGCCGCGCACCGACATCGGCGTGACGCGGTTCAACTTCGGCGTGCTGCTCGTCGGCGGCGCCGACGCGACGGGCGCGCCGGTCGACAAGGTGCAGGTCTACGACGTCTACGATCACCTGTTCCTCGGCGGCGAGGACATGCCGGCGCCGCGGGCGGGCGCGTCGGTGGCGGCCGGCGTCACCGGCTACGCGTACGTGTTCGGCGGGCGCGGGCCCAATGGCACGACCGGCACGTTCTGGCGCTTCGACACCACCGTCGAGCCGTCGGGGCAGTGGCTCGAGATCGACGAGCAACCGCTGCTGTCACGGGCCGGCGCGGCGATCGCGCCGGTGCGCACGGAGGGCTTCGTGGTCACCGGCGATCCACCGGTGCTGCTCGACGGCATCTCGATCAGCGCGACCGCGATCGCGAGCGCGCCGGCGATGGCGGGCACGGCCACCGCGGTGCAGCTCAACGACACGATCTTCACGGTCATCGTCGGCGAGGGCACCGGCATGGGCGGCATCGCGACGATCGGACCGGAAGGCATCACGGAGCACACCGACGCGCCGACGGCGCGACGCACCGGGCACGGCGCGGCGGGCACGCGCGACGCGGAGGTCGTCGTGCTCGGCGGCGCGATCGGCGGCGTGCCGACGGCGACGGCGATCCGCGTGCGACCGGCGACCGACGTCTTCATCGAGCGTCCCAGCACGCTGGCCACGCCGCGCGTCGACGCGGCGGTCGGCGGCAACGGCGTCTACGCCATCGTCGCCGGTGGGCGCGACGCGGGCGGCGCGATCCTCGGCGACGCGGAGGTGTTCGAGCTGGAGACGCTGGAGCGCGTCGGCGTGATCCCGATGGTGGTGCCGCGCACGGGCGCGGTGGCCGCGTCGCTGGCGAGCGGACAGATCCTCGTGCTCGGCGGCGTCGATGCCGCCGGCGCGCCGGTCGGCACCATCGAGATCTTCAATCCGCCCGCGCCGGAGAATCCGTGACGCCGTCGCCGACGTTCGTGCTGGGCGGCGCGCAGACCGACTTCGCGCGCAACTTCGCGCGCGAGGGCGTCGACCTCGCGGCGGTGGTGGGCGAGGTCGTCGACGAAGCGCTCGCCGCGGCCGGCGTCGAGGCGAAGGACGTCGGCGCGATCCACGTCGGCAACGCGTTCGGCGAGCTCTTCGTGCAGCAGGCGCAGATGGGCGCCCTGCCCGCGACGGCGCGGCCCGCGCTGTGGGGGATCCCCGCGGCGCGCCACGAGGCCGCGTGCGCGTCGGGCTCGATCGCGCTGCTCGCGGCGATGGCGGAGCTCGAGGCCGGCCGCACCGAGTGCGCGCTCGTCGTCGGGATCGAGCAGGAGCGCAACGTCTCGGGCGATGTCGCGGCGCGACACATGGGCACGGCGGCGTGGACCGGCCACGAGGGTGAGGGCGCGCGCTTTCTCTGGCCGCACATGTTCGCGGTGATCGCCGACGAGGTCGAGCGCCGCTACGGGCTCGACGAGCGGCACCTCGCCGCGATCGCCGAGCTCAACCTCGGCAACGCGCGCCGGAACCCGCGCGCGCAGGCGCGGAGCTGGAGCTTCGCGCCCGACGCGTTCGGCGCGGCGTGGCGCGACGATGCCAGGAATCCCGTGATCGAGGGGCGCCTGCGCCGGCTCGACTGCGGGCAGGTCACCGACGGCGTGGTCGCGATCGTCGTGGCGTCGCCGCGCTTCGCGGGGGCGCGCGCGAGGCACGCCATCGACGGCGTCGCGCGCATCACCGGCTGGGGCCATCGCACCGCCGGGCTCGGGCTCGCCGCGAAGCTGGCGCGCTCGGCCGACGCGCCGTACCTCCTGCCGCACGTGCGCGACGCCATCACCGACGCGTACGGGCGCGCCGGCGTCTCGGGGCCCGGGCAGCTCGACGGCGCCGAGGTGCACGACTGCTTCACGATCACCGAGTACATCGCGCTCGATCACCTCGGGCTGACGCCGGCGGGGCAGAGCTATCGCGCGGTCGAGAACGGATCGATCACGCCGAGCGGCCGCTTCCCTGTGAACCCCTCGGGCGGGCTCATCGGCCAGGGCCATCCCGTCGGCGCCACGGGCGTGCGGATGATCCTCGACGCCGCGCGGCAGGTCGAGGGCGCCGCCGGTGACTACCAGGTTCCCGGCGCGCGGAAGTTCGCGACGCTCAACATCGGCGGTAGCGCGACCACGGCGTGCGCCTTTGTCGTGGCCCGAGGCGATCGACGCGAGTGACGGGAGGACGCGCATGAAGGTCGAGATCGTGAAGCAGTGGGAGTCGCGCCTGCCGCCCGACGACGATCATCCCTACCGCACCGGCGCGTGGCAGCCCGACACCGTCGAGTACGACGCCGACGGGCTCGACGTGCTCGAGGGCGCGATCCCGCCCGACCTCGACGGCTGGTACCTGCGCAACACCGAGAACCCGCTCCTGCCCAGCCTCGGCCGCTATCACCCGTTCGACGGCGACGGCATGTTGCACGTGGTGCGCTTCGCCGGCGGACGCGCGTCGTATCGCAACCGCATGGTGCGCACCGCGGGGCTCGCCGCCGAGCTCGAGGCCGGCGCGCCGCTGTGGGCCGGCATCATCGAATCGCCGGCGAAGTCGGCGCGCGACGGCTGGGGCGCACGCGGGCGCATGAAGGACGCCTCGTCGACCGACGTCGTCGTGCACGCGGGCCGCGCGCTGACGACGTTCTACCAGTGCGGAGACGTCTACCGGCACGACCCCGACACGCTCGCGCCCGACGGCACCGCGCCGTGGGCGCCGTCGTGGGGCGTGTCGGCGCACGCCAAGGTCGACGAGCGCACCGGCGAGCTCCTGTTCATGAGCTACGGCAAGGAAGCGCCGTACCTGAAGTACGGCGTGGTCGGTAGCGACGGCGCGCTCGCGCACCTGGTCGACGTGCCGCTGCCGGGGCCGCGCCTGCCGCACGACCTCGCGTTCACCGAGCACTTCACCGTGCTGAACGACTTTCCGCTCTTCTGGGATCCCGCGCTGCTCGCACAGGGCGTGCACCGCCCGCGCTACTACCCGGAGCTCCCGTCGCGCTTCGCGGTCGTTCCTCGTCACGGCGCGCGCCACGGGGCGACGAGCGACGTGCAATGGTTCGAGGCCGCGCCGACCTACGTGCTGCACTTCATCAACGCGTACGAGGACGGCGACGAGATCGTGCTCGACGGCTATCGCCAGGCCGAGCCCAGCCCACGCCCCGATCCGGCGGACGGCGTGTGGGGTCCGCTCAAGAAAATGGTCGACGTGGCGGCGATGGGCGCGCGGCCGCATCGCTGGCGGCTCGACCGGCGCACGGGGAAGACGCGCGAGGAGCCGCTCGCCGATCTGGTGAGCGAGTTCCCGGCGGTGAACGGGCGCATCGCGGGGCGCAAGCACCGCCGCGCGTGGGCCATGACGGCCAGGCCGGGCTGGTTCCTGTTCGACGGCGTGGCGCGCTTCGATCTCGACGGCGGCGCCACCCAGCGGTTCCAGTGCGACGACGGCGTGTACGTGAGCGAGGCGCGCTTCGCGCCGCGGCCGGGCGGTCGGCGCGAGGACGACGGCTGGCTCGTGACGATCACCACCGACACGGTGCGCGACGCGAGCGAGGTGTGGATGTTCGACGCCGCGCGCGTCAGCGACGGTCCGGTGACGCGGCTCGCCCTGCCCGCGCGCGTCTGCCACGGCACGCACGCGTGCTGGTCCACGCGTGCCCCGAGCGCGTCGTGACTGCTTCCGACGTGTTTGTCCTCGCCGCGGTGCGCACGCCGCGCGGCAAGGGGTCGAAGCGGGGCGCGCTCGCCGGAATCTCGCCGCTCGCGCTCGTCGCCGGCCTGTGCGACGCGCTTGTCGAGCGCGGCGTCCCTCGTGGCGCCGCCCCGCAGGAAGGCAGACCGCGCGGTGTCGACGACGTCGTCCTCGGCTGCGCGTCACAGGTCGGCGAGCAAGGCGGCAATCTGGCGCGCACGGCGGCGCTCCTGGCCGGGCTCGGCGATGAGGTGCCGGGCGTCACCATCAACCGCTTCTGCGCGTCGGGGCTCGACGCCGTGAACATCGCGGCGGCGCGCGTGCGGGCCGGTGACGCCTCGCTCGTCCTCGCGGGCGGCGTGGAATCGGTGTCGCGCGTGCCCATGTTCAGCGACGGCGGTCCGCTGTGGACGGATCCGGCAGTCGGCGCCGCCCTGGGCTCGGTGCACATGGGCATCGCCGCCGACATCGTGGCCACGCTCGAGGGGTACACGCGCGCCGAGCTCGATGCGTACGCGCTCCGCACGCGCGAACGTGCACGCGCCGCGTGGGCCGATGGGCGCGCCGCGCGCTCGGTCGTGCCCGTGCTCGACGAGGGCGGCCGGGTCGTGCTCGATCGCGACGAGCTCGTCGACTGGGCGCCCACCGCGGCCGAGGTCGCGGCGCTGCCGCCGGCGTTCGCCGATCTCGGCGCCGCGGGCCAGGACGCGATCGCGCTCCTGCGCAAGCCGTGGCTTCGCGACTTCGGCGGCGTCCTCCACCTGCACACGCGCGCGAGCTCACCCCCGCTCGCCGACGCCGCGGCGCTCGTCGTCGTCGGCGACCGCGCCGCCGCCGAACGCACCGGCCTGGCGCCGCGCGCGCGCATCGTCGCGACCGCGACGTGCGCCGGCGATCCGCTCATCATGCTCACCGCCGGCCAGGACGCGATCCTGAAGGCCGTGATGCGCCACGGGCTCCAGCCCGAGGACATCGACGTCTACGAGTTCGCCGAGGCCTTCTCCGCGCTCTGCATCAAGCTCGAGCGCGACTTCGGCATCCCCCCCGAGCGCCTCAACGCCGGCGGCGGCACCATCGCGATGGGCCACGCCTTCGGCGCGACCGGCGCGATCCTCCTCGCCAACGCCGTCGACGAGCTCGAGCGCACCGGCCGCCGGTACGCCGTCGCTGCCGTCAGCGGCGCCGCGGGCCTCGGCGTCGCCACGCTGCTCGAGCGCTGCTGAGCTGGGGTGGCTGAGTTACGATAGCGCGATGCGCGCAGTCACCATCGCTGCGGTCGGGGCAGTCCTCCTCTCCGCGAACGCCGCGCGTGCCGACGGTCCGCCGTCCGCCGTGTACCTCGTCGAGGCGGTCGGCAACCGCAACGAGCACACGCTCGGCGTCGCCGATCTCGCGGCCGGCAAGACCACCGACATCATCAAGAGCATCCCGATGGGCGTGCAGGACGAGATCGCCGTCGACGCCGCGACCCGCCGCTGGGCCATCACGTTCCAGCAGGGATGGAACGGCGATCCGCTGTTCCTCGATGGCAAGGTGCTCACCGAGCCGGCGGGCGTGCACGCGATCGTCACGGGCCAGCTCGACACGCCCGGCATCGTCACGCTCGTCGGTGATCCCGCGTGCCACGCCAAGAAGCGCGCGTGCTTCGAGACGGTCATCGGTTTCGTCGGCGGCGGTCACCTGCTCGTGACGCGCAGCGAGGGCAGCTCGTGGTGGATGTGGAACCAGCGCGCGCTCACGGCCGGCGCCAAGCCCGCGCCGGTCGTCGACAAGGCGCTCGCGCGCGCGGGCAACTCCATGACCATCGGCACCGACGGCAAACGCGTCGCGTATCTCGGCCGCAAGTCGGACCTGTGGGTGACGGCGTGGCCCGCGCCGGCGGTGGTCGCCAGGCCGGCCAAGGTGAAGGCCGCGAAGAAGCGCGTCGCGTCCCCGCCGCTCGTGATGAGCGATCCGTCGCTCATCGGCGACCACATCTTCTACTTCCGCCGCAACCCGGACGACCAGTCGGGCCTCATCGCCGCGTGGGACCTCGTGCGCAACACCGAGATCGAGATCTTCCGGTTTCCGGATCCGGCGCCGGTCTGGCGCCATCGCTTCCTCTATTCACCCACGCGCGGCAGCGTCTTCTTCCAGCACGACGCCACGTTCGAGCGCGCCGACCTCTACGAGGTCTCGCTCACGACCTGGCAGGTGAAGAAGGTCGGCGCCGACGTGCGCGAGCTCCTCGACCTCTCGGCCGATGGCCGGTTCCTGCTGTGCGCCGCCTACGGTGAGCCCGACGCCGGCAAGCGCAAGGTCTTCGATCAGTTCCTCGTCGTCGTCGACGCCGACACCGGCAAGGAAGCGAAGCGCCTCACGCTGCCGTACAAGCTGCCGAGAATCCACGACGCCCGGTTCGTGACGGATCTGCGCGCGTCCGGCCACGAACGTGACGTGCCCTCGATTCCCGTTCCACCGCCGCGCTAGCCGATCACTCCGCCGGCGGGCTGGCCAGACACGCGGTGAGCGTCTCGCTCTGCGTCCAGCCGCACGAGCCGTCGTCCTGGCGCTTGCACTCGGCGTCCTTGTAACAGGCGTACTCCGCGCGCCACTCGCACGTGGTCATCACGCCCTCTTCGTCGGTGCACACCGTGCCGCTGCAGCCGCCGGCGACGCACTCCTTCTGCGCCGGCGACGGATCGGTGCCACCGGGCGTGGGCTCGGGCGCCGGCTTGGGAGAGCCCCCGCACGCCGCCGCCGCCACGAACAGGATCGAGAGCCAGATCGAATTCTTCATGCGGTGTTCGTACTACGCTCGCGCGCGATGAGCCAAGGCCGGGGCGAGAACAAGAAGGTGCGCGTCGCCGTCCTCGGCGGCGGACTGGGCGCGATGAGCGCGGCGTTCGAGCTGACGCGCACACCGGCGCTGCGCGACGTGTTCGAGGTGACGGTGTATTCGCAAGGGTGGCGGCTGGGCGGCAAGGGCGCGTCGGGTCGCAACCGCGCCATCGGCGATCGCATCGAGGAGCACGGCCTGCACGCGTTCCTCGGCTTCTATCGCAACGCGTTCACGCTCATGCAGGAGGCGTACGCCGAGTGGGTGAAGCAGCCCGACAATCCGTTCCAGTCGTGGAGCGACGCGTTCAAGCCGCAGTATCAGATCTCGCTCGGCGAGTGGCATGGCGAGAAGTGGCGGCCGTGGAACTTCAACATTCCGCCGCTGCCGGGCGTGCCCGGTGACGACGCGGCGCCGCCGACGAAGCTGCAGTACCTCGAGAAGTTGATCGCGTGGCTCGAGTCGCACGTGGCGGAGCTGGCGGTACACGCACCGTCGCCGACACCGCTGCGGGCGCACGGCATCGTCGCCGAGATCGAGGAGGTCGCGCACGCGGCCTGGATCCACGGGTTCCTCGGCGAGATCACGGCGTGGCTCGCGCGCGTCGCCGCCGACCTGCGCGGCATCGGCGACGTCATCCGCCGGCTGGTGCTGCTCGTCGAGCTCGGGGTGGCGGTGGTGCGCGGCTACGTCACCGACGTGCTCTTCAGTCCGAAGGGCTTCCGCGCCATCGACGGCCTCGACTTCAAGACGTGGCTCGGCAAGCACGGCGCGCGGCCGGACGTGGCCTGGTCGCCGCCGGTGGTCGCGCTCTACGATCTCGGGTTCGCGTGGGCGCGCGGCGACACCAGCGATCCCAACGCGGCGCAGGCGGCGGCGGGCGTGGTGCTTCAGGTCGCGATGGAGATGGTGTTCGCGTCGAAGGGCGCGCCGCTGTGGAAGATGCAGGCGGGCATGGGCGACACCGTGTTCTCGCCGGTCTACGAGTGCCTGGTGCAGCGCGGACAGACGGTCAAGCTGTTCCACCGCGTCGAGAACATCCGGCTGTCGGCCGACGGCACGACCATCGACGAGATCGACCTGGTGCGCCAGGTGGATCTCATTCCCGGGCTCGAGTCGTACACGCCGACGTTCCCGGTGAAGGGCGTGGTGTCGTGGCCGAGCGAGCCGTTCTGGGATCAGATCGCCAACGGCGACGCGATCCGCGACCGGCTGGCCAAGGCCGGCCACACGCTCGAGAGCGCGTGGTGTGATGAATGCGCGCATCGCGACACGCTGGTGCGCGGGCGTGACTTCGATGTCGTCGTCGTGGGCATCTCCGTGGGCGAGCTGCAGCGCATCGCCGGCGACATCATCGCGCGCGTGCCGTCGTGGGGCGTGGCGATCACGACGGCGATGACCACGCCCACGCAGTCGATGCAGATCTGGCTCGACCGCGACATCGGCGCGCTGGGCTGGTCCTACGGCGCGACCATCATGACCGCGTACAGCGAGCCCATGGACACGTGGGGCGAGATGAGCCACCTGCTGGTGCGGGAGAACTGGCCGCCGACACACCAGCCCAGGGCGCTGGAGTATTTCTGCAGCGCGCTGCCCGAGTCGCCGGACATGAACGACTTCACGGATCCCGGCGTGCCGCGCGCCGTCGAGGATCGCGTACGCGCGAACGGCGCGGCGTACCTGCAGTCGGCGGCGGGGATGATCTTCCCGCTCGCGTGCGTGCCGGGCCAGAGCGGCCTGGACTTCAACCGGCTGGTGGATCTCGAGGACCGACCGCCGTCGCAGCGCATCGACGCGCAGTGGACCCGCGCCAACATCGATCCGACGGAGCGGTACGTGCTGTCGCCGCCGGGCTCGATCGAGCAGCGCCTGCGGCCCGGGGACGCCAGCATCGAGAACGCCGTCGCCGCCGGCGACTGGACGTACACGACGCTGCCGGCCGGCTGCGCCGAGTCCGCAACCGAGAGCGGCGTCATCGCCGCGCACGCGCTCATCAAGCGGTACACGTAGCGATGGAGACGTTCGTCGCACCCGCGCCGAAGGGCGACGACGGCAACGATGGCACCCACGGGGCGCCGGTCGCGACGCTGTCGCGAGCGATCGGGCTGGGACGGTCGGTCATCCGGATCGCGGCCGGCCGGTATCGCGGTCCACTCACGCTCACGGGGACGGTCGCGTTGCGCGGGGAGGATGGAGTGATCGTGACGGGCGGCGCGGCCAACCGCGTGATGACGATCGCGGCCGGCGCGAACGTGGTGCTGGAGGGCGTGGAGGTCTGCGCCACCGACCACGCCTGGATGGCGATCGCCGTCGACGCCGGCGCCACCGCGACGATCACGCGGTGCAGGCTCACCGGCGGGTCGGGCGGTGGCGGATCGCCGACGCCGATCCTGTCGTGGGGCACGCTGCACGTCGAGGGCTGTCATCTCCGCGGCGGCACGGGCGACGCCGCGACCGGCGTGTGCGCATACGGCCGCTCCACCATCGTCGACAACGAGATCGACGCGAGCCACATCGGCGTCAACTGCGGGGGCGCGACCGTCGAACGCAACCGCATCCGCGCCGGCACCTACGGCATCTACGTCCAGGGCGACGACGTGGTCGTGCGCGGAAACGACATCACGCTCGATCCGGACGCGCGCAACGTCCGCGCCGTCTTCGTCGTCCGCGGCGACCGCCTCGTCGTCGAGCACAACACCATCACGGGCGGCCCCGATCCCGCGCGCTGGATCGCGCTACCGCGCCGCACCTGGACGTACGACGAGGTGAGCGACCGCGAATACGCGCAGGCCTCGATCACGGTCAACGGCCTCTACTTCCACGGCGAGGCCGACGGCCCGTCGGGCGGCCCCTACGGCGGCCCGACCCAGGACCTCGACGATCTCCTCGCGCACGACCCGATCAGGCCCCTGCCCGCCGACGTGCTCGCCGACATCCGCGCCTTCCTGCGCGGGTACCTCGACGCCGCGGCGCCCGCGCGCCACGACTGACCGAAACCGAAACCGAAACCGAAACCGAAACCGAGACCGAAACCGAGACCGAAACCGAGACCGACTCCGACTCCGACTCCGACTCCGACTCCGACTCCGACTCCGACTCCGACTCCGACTCCGACTCCGACTCCGACTCCGACTCCGACTCCGCATCCGCTCCCCCGGCCTCAGTCCCCGTACGACTCCATGCCGCGCCCTCTCGCCATCGCCCTCACGTTCCTCGCCACCCTCGTGCCCGGCGGCTGCGCACGGCCCGACCCGCATTCCTCGCCCGAAGCCGCGGCGCGCGCGTTCATCACCGCCGCGAACGGCGGCGACATCGCCGGGATGCGCGCCGCCGCCGTCGCGCCCGAGCGCCTCGCCCGCGCGATCGCATGTCCACCCGACGACACCAAGGTCGACGTCGTCGAGGCCGTCGCGAGCGCGCGCGAAACGATGAACGAACGCGCCGGCATGAACGTCCACCTCCGCGCGATCACCGAGACCTCGCGCCGCGCCGTCGCGGTCGGCGACGACTACCGCGGCTGTCGCGTCACCGAAGCGTTCGAGCTACGCCGCCTGCGCATGAACGTCGCGGCCGGCGACGGCAACGGCGGCAACGGC
>DATLEB010000270.1:0-2945 GCA_035525615.1 Kofleriaceae bacterium
GCGCCGCGAAGGCGCGCTCCGCAGACGCGGACCCGACCTACATCCCGGCGGAGGTTCGTCGCGCGGTGTACGAACGGGACAAGGGGCAGTGCACGTTCATGAGCGCCGACGGACTGCGCTGCAGCGAGTGCGGGTTCCTGGAGCTCGATCACTCGACGATGGTGTGCCGTGGTGGCCAGCCGACCGTCGAGGGCCTGCGGCTTCGCTGTCACGCGCACAACCAGCACGCCGCGGAGGAAGCGCTCGGAGAGGACTTCATGCGCGCCAAGCGCGAGGCGGCCGCCCGCGACCGCGACGTCACGCGGGCCTTGCGCGGCCTGGGCTTCAAGGCCGACGAGACGAACCGCGCGATGAGCAGCACGGCGCAGGCTGCGGCCCTCACGTTCGAGGAGCGGCTGCGCGCCGCGCTCGCCGAGCTCACGCCCAAGCGTGGCAACCGCTGCTCGGAGGGCGCCCTCGACGCCGCGTTCCCGTGGACGACCGTGTTCGAGCCCGCGATCTACGCGCCTGAACCGGTCACCTTCACTGGGGCGGCGTACTAGGCCAGCGGATCGAAGGTCTCGTCCTCGATCGCCTCGATGCCGGCGCCGCCCTTCTTGCGCGCCGCGCGAGCTTCCTTGACGTAGCGCACGAGGTTGCCCACGTAGCTCTCGAACGGCGGGCAGGCGATGCCTTCGCGCTCGAGCAGCTCGGCGGCGTTGCGGGTGTGGTAGTGCACCGACGTCGACAGCAGATCGACCACCGCGGCCGGCGCGCGCGTGAGCTTGCCGAGCCCCGGCGCCCGCAGGAGCGCTCGCGCCAGGCCCGCCGGCACGAAGCCGCGCGGCGCCGGGGTCTGCGCGTGCTCGGCGACGAGCTCGAGCACACGGCGGGCGGGCAGGGGATCGGGATCGACGAGATGCACGGTCTTGCCGGCGGCGCGCTCGTCGACGCCGAGCTGGTAGCCGGCGTCGATGACGTAGTCGATCGGCGTGAGATAGAGCGGCGCCGAGCCGCGGCCGGGCAGGGGGAGCTGCACCGGCCACGCGTTGGTCGCGAACAGGACGATGAGGTAGTAGGGGCCGTCGAGCTTGTCGATCTCGCCGGTGCGCGAGTCGCCGACGATGATGCCCGGCCGCACGATGGTCACGGGCATGCGGCGCATGGCGTCGCGCGCGATCACCTCGGCGGCGAGCTTGGTCGCCTCGTAGTGGTTGTGGAAGCGCTGGCCGACGTCGAGCTCGTCCTCCAGCACGACCCCGTGGCGGCGCCCCGACACCTGCACCGTCGACCAGTGCACGAGGCGGCGCAGGCGGCGGCAGTCGGCCGCGAGCTCGACGATGCCGCGCGTGCCGCCGACGTTGATGCGGCGCGCGGTGTCGGCGTCGACGCCCCAGTAGTACGTGCCGGCCAGGTGATGGATGGTCGTGATCTCGGCGGCGAGCGCGTGGTACTCGCCGGTGGCGAGCCCGAGATCCATCGCGCACACGTCGCCGGTGACGAGACGAACGCGGCCGCGGTCGCCCATCGGCAGCTCGTCGATGAAGCGGCCGGCGTCCTCGGCGAAGCGCGGCAGGACCAGCAGGTGCACCGTCGCCGACGGATCGTCCTCGAGGATCTTGCGCGCCATGCGCCTGGCCGTGAACGCCGGAAACCCCGTGACCAGCACGCGCTCGGGCGGACGCGACGCGTGCATGTCCGAGTCGTGTGCGTCGGCGTCGGTCACGACCGGCATCACGCCCGAGACGCTCGGCAACATCGCGACCAGCGGCCCGTAGCGCGCCTCGAGATCCTTCCACAGGGCGTCGATCTGCTGGGCCAGCGCGGTGCGGTCGCCGCGGTTGTCGATCACCCACGTCGCGTGCCTGAGCTTCTCCTCGAGCGGCAGCTGCGACGCCAGCCGCGCGCGCGCCGCCGCTTCGTCGAGGCCGTCGCGCGCCATCACGCGCTGGAGCTGCACGTCGGGCGGCGCCGCCACGACGATGACGGAGTCGAGCCACTCGTAGGCCTTGTTCTCGACGAGGAGCGCGGCCTCGTAGAACACGACCGGCGCGCCGTGCTGCACGAGGCGCGCGATCGCGGCCTGGCTCGCCGCCGCGATGCGCGGGTGCGTGATGCGGTTGAGATCGGCGCGCGCCGCCGGATCGGCGAACACCTTCTCCCCCAGCGCCTTGCGATCGAGCGTGCCATCGGACGTGAGGATCTCCGATCCGAAGCGGGCGACGAGGTCGGCCAGCGCCGGCTGCCCCGGCTCGACCACCTGGCGCGCCACCAGATCGGCATCGACGACGGCGGCGCCGCGCGCGCGCAGGGCCTCCGCGACCGCGCTCTTGCCGCTCGCGATCCCGCCCGTCAAGCCGATGATCTTCGTCACGGACGAACCGTACACTACGGCCGGTGCGGACCTGGTTCACGGCCCTCGCAATTGCGTCGCTGCTGGCGGTGGCGTCGACCGCGTTCGCCGCCCGCCGCGACTTCGTCGGCTCCGCCACGTGCGGCACGTGTCACCCGCAGGTGCTCGCGGACTGGAAGGCCACCGCGCACGCCCGCGCCACCGCCGCGCTCGGCGCCCGGCCGCCCGCCCGCTGCATGGCCTGCCACGGCACCGGCGACGCGCCCGCCGGCCGCGCCTACTTCGCCGAGGTCGGCTGCGAGGCCTGCCACGGCGCCGGCGCCCACTACGCGACCGACGACCTCATGCGCGATCGTCCGCTCGCCCTCGCGCTCGGCCTCGTCGATCTCTCCGTGCCCACCACGCGCACCGCGGTGTGCGCCCGCTGTCACACCTCCTCCACGCGGCTACGCCCCGTCGATCTCAGGGCCCCAGTCCACCCCACTCGATAACTCCACGACCTCCGTCGCCGATAGCCGAGCTCCACGACCTCCGGCATTTCCTGTTTCCTGTTTCCTGTTTCCTGTTTCCTGTTTCCTGTTTCCTGTTTCCTGTTTCCTGTTTCCTGTTTCCT
>DATLEB010000275.1:0-54088 GCA_035525615.1 Kofleriaceae bacterium
AGCGGCGCACGACCGCGCGCTCGTCGTCATTCCGCGCAGGCCAGCCCCAGTCGATCCGGCAGTCGGTGATGAACGTCGGCACGGGGCCGACGGTAACGCAGGCGCTCCGCGTCAGCGCTTCCGCTTCGTCGGCTTCTTCGCAGCGCGGACCGTCGTGCGTGACCTGGCCGGCGACCTGGAACGCTCGACCGTCTTCGTTCCCGCTACCTTGGCGATCGCCACCTCGAGAGGCGCGGCCAACGCCGGTTCCTCGGCGAGCGCCGCCAGCTGCTTCACGCGCTGTCGGAGCCTGGCGTGGTCGAGCGAGGGGTAGAGCGTCAGAAGCGCCGTCATGTCGTCGAGATCCTTGCCCCGACCGGCGATGGACTTGAATACGATCAAGTCCTCAGGACGCGACATCGGGGCACGGACCGACCCGAACGTGGCCTGCGACGCAGCCGCGATGGCTTCGTGCTCGAACTGCGTCCATGCCATCGAGAGGTCGACCTCGACCCCGCTGGGCTCGTGACGCAATAGCAGCACGAGGCTCTCCCGCGCGAACCGCTCGGCGTCGGCGATCCGCGGCACCAGCCGCTTCTTGGCGAGCAACTGCAGAAGTGCTCGAACCTCGGGCACCAGGTCGCCGCGCACCGTCGCGACGATGTCCGTGGTCATGCGTCGTACGCCTCGCGCGATGACGGCGATCCCTCCGATCACCATCCACGGGAGCTTGGTCGCGTTCAGCGCGCTCGCCAGATCGGTCGCCGACGATCCGGTCGAGCGACGCGTCGACGCCATGGACCGACTACACGGTGACGAGCATGTCCAGGAGATCCGGTGCTGCCGGACCTGAACGGGTGCCGTCAGAGGAGCTTGGGCGCGCCGGCTTCGGTGACGAGGACGACGTGGCGCATGGCGACGAAGACGTGGCGGCCGGGGTTGGCGCCCTCGGAGACGTCGAGGACGAAGCCCTCTTCGCCTTGTTTCACCAGCTGGCCTTCGATGGGGCCGCCGAGGACGGTGTGGACGGCGACGCGCGGTTGGTCGTCGGGGTTCTGGGTCCGGGCGCGCTGCGCCTTGCGCATGTTCTCGATGAGAGCAGAGAGCATCGTCCAGGTACCCATGAGGGCACCGTACACCGGCGCGGGGCGCCGCGGTGACGAGGCCGATGGCGTGGTTCGTGGCGCCTTGCGCGGCGCTCCTACTGGACGCTCAGCTCCAGGTCGAAGACCAGGTCCGACGACGCGGGGCCGGTCTGGTGGACCTCGACCGCGATGGTGTTGATGCCGTCGACGAGGTTCACGCGGCTCGGCGACCAGTCGAAGGTCTCGTACGTCACGGCCTCGTGATCGTGGCCGGGGGTCGTGTGCGAGAAGGTGCCCGCCGGCATGAACGACCGGCCCGCCTCGACGCCGTTGATCCACACGACCACGCCGTCGTCGTAGCGCATGCGGGCCGTGATGCTCGAGACCGCCGACGCGTCCGCCACGTCGAAGGTGCGCCGGAAGTACGCGCTGATCGGCTTGTTGTTCGGATCGGAGAAGGGCAGCGCCTGGGCAATGTACGTCTCGCCGTAGCCGAGCGGACCGGCGCCGCTCGCCCACGACGCGTCGCTATAGGCCGGCGCGTACCACGTGGTCGACGTCGACGGTGAAGCCGCCGCGTAGTACCAGCGCCACGTGGATCCGGCCGGGAAGCCCGCGGCCTGGCCGCCGCCACCGCCACCGCCGCCACCGCCACCGCCGCCGAGGACGAGCTCGAGATCGAACACGAGATCGCTCGACGACGCCGCCACCTGGTGCACCTCGACGGCGATCACGTTGTTCCCGGTGCGCAGCAGGCCGCGCGCTGCGCTCCAGTCGAAGGCCTCGTAACCGGCGCCGCTGTCGTGGCCCATCGCGAGCGTGGACGCGCTCACCGTCCCGCCCGGCATCGACGCGCGCGCGACCTCGGTGCCGTTCAGGTAGACGACGAAGCCGTCGTCGTACGCCACGTTGGCGAGCATCGAGCCGACGGTCGACGCGTCGGCGACGGTGAAGGTCTTCGTGAAGTACGTGGTGACGTACTTGGCCGACGAGCTCGGGCCGTACGATACGGTCGTGTCCACGCGGCTCGAGCCATAGCCGAGCACGCCCGCGCCCGCATCCCAGCCGCTGCCGCCTGCGGTCTGCGTGCGCCACGCGCTGCCGAGGTCGCCGCCGTTGTCCCAGTAGAACCACGTCGACTCCTTCGCGAAACCACCGCTCGGAGGAGGCGGAGGAGGCGGCGGCGGTGGCCCGTCGACGCCGAGCACCAACCCCATGTCGAACACGAGATCAGACGACGACAGGTCGGCCTGGTGTACCTCGACCGCCAGCGTGTTCGACCCGTCGCGCAGCAGGCCGCGCATCGCCGACACGTCGATCGCCACGTACGCACCACCCGCTTCGTGGCCCAGCGAGAAGGTCGACGCGTTCACCGCGCCCGCCGGCATGTGCGCGCGCGCGATCTCGCTGCCGTTCAGGTACGCGATGAAGCCGTCGTCGTACATCACGTCGGCCACCATCGACGTCACGTCGGACGCATCCTCGACGTCGAACGTGGTCGTGAAGTACGTCGTCGTGTACTTGCTCGACGAGCTCGGGCCGTAGGACACGGTCGTGTCGATGTACGACTCGCCGTAGCCCAGCACACCGCGCCCGTTGTCCCAGCCGCTGCCGCCGGCGGTCTGCGTGCGCCACGCGCTACCGAGCTCGCCACCGTTGTCCCAGTACCACCACGCCGATTCGCGCGGCACGCCACCGCTCGGGGGTGGCGGCGGCGGCGGCGGCGGCGCGTCGGGCATCTCGAGTTGCAGCTCGGCGTCGATGACGAGGTCGCTCGACGACAGATCGGACTGGTGCACCTCGATGGCCAGCGTGTTCGAGCCCGCGACGAGCAGCGACCGCGCCGAATCCCAGTCGAACGTCGAGTACGAGTTGCTGGCCTCGTGTCCCGTGGCGAACGTCGTCGAGCTCACGGACCCGGTGGGCATCGCCGCGCGCCCGATCTCGGTGCCGTTCAGGTACGCGACGAAGCCGTCGTCGTACATGACCTTGCCGATCACGCCGGTGACCACGCTCGGGTCGCTCACGTTGAACGTCTTCCGCACGTACGTGGTCGTGTACTTGTTCGTGGAGCTCGGGCCGTACGACACCGCCGTCTTCACGTACGTCTCGCCGTACCCCAGCGGACCCTGCCCCTGGGCCCACCCCGAATCGTCGAACGTCCGCGCGCGCCACGACGTCCCGAGCCCGCCGCGATCCCAGAAGCGCCACGTCGAGGCGCGCGGGATCGCGACCACGACGTTGTCCATCGGGATGCCGGCCGTGCCCGTGCCGTCGCAGTAGTCGGTCGGGATCGGCGTCACCGTCCCCGCGCCGCCCACACGCCCCGGCGACGGCGAGCAACCCGCGCCGGCCGCATCGAGCGGAATGCACGTGCTCGTGCCCGGGTTCACCGTGACCAGCTTGATCTCGTCACCGCCGTACGACTCGCCATCTTCCGCGCGCACGCCGGTCACCGGGAACGTGACGGTGCGCCCCGCGTCGATCACGAGCGCGCGCCCGCGATAGAGCGTCGCGCGCACACCCGCGCCCTCGAAGTTGATGCGCCGCGCGAACCGCAGCGCGTTCTCGCGCATGTCGGGCGTCCGCATCGGCACGCGCAGCCGCTGCTGCACCTTGTCGACCACCTCGTCGATGAGGTCGGCGATGAGGGGCTTGTCGCCGTCGTACGCGCGCAGGTTGCCCTGGTGGTACATCCACGGATCGGCCTCGCCGCGCATCATGTACGTGAACAACATTTCGGCCTTGTCCTCGATCACGTCGTCGTACGTGTACGTGCCGCTGTGGGTGTCGTTGTAGTAGAGCAACCACTCCGACGCCGACGACACGTGATACGGGATGCCGCCCGGCCGCCGCGGCACGAGCAGCATCGACGGCTGGAGCCGGTTGTAGAACGCCATGTTCGGCGACGGGTTGTCGCAGCCGACCTTCGACGTGTCGGTGACCGCGTAGCGGATGCCCACGTCGACCGCCGCCTGCATGACCTCGCGGTTCACGAGCCCCGAGATGTTGGGCGGCACGAAGCTCGTCGGATCGAAGCGCAGGAGCGGCAGGTCGTCCGCCACCTCGATGTTCGAGACGAACTCGTTGAGCGCGAAGTTGTAGTCCTTGTCGTCGAGGTGATGGTGGTTGAAGGTGTGCGTCACCCAGTCCCATTCGTCGCTCGACGCGCGGATGGCCTCGGTCAGCCCATCGCCGTCGGTGGCGCGCAGGCCGTTGAACGCCATCGTCATCTGGAAGTCGGGCGTGCTCGGCTGCGCGCGGCGCCACGCTTGCCAGTCGAGGTTGGCCTGCCAGTCGGCGGCGGTGAGCCGGTACGTGCCGCCGTCGTAGCTGTCCGACGCCAGGAAGATGTCGTCGATCTGGATGCCCATGTCGATGCGGCGCTCGCCCAGCCACGTCCCGTACGTCACCCAGTTCAAGACGCCGTGCAGGAACTGCTGCGAGTGCACGCGCGCCGCGTCCTGGCGTGACAGGAGCAGCAACGACTCGCGGCCGTCGCTGCCGGTGTGGATCGCGGCGAGCGCGTGCCCTGCCGAATCGCGCAAGAGCGGCGTGAGCGCGGAGCTCGCGGGCGTCGACAGGTACACGGTGCCGCCCGAGATCTTCTGCGTGACGTCGCAGTTGACGTCGCGGAACACCGCGCGTCCTGCCGACGAGCACGTGACGCTCAGGGACGACGAGCTCGTGCTCTGCGTGGTGTAGCTGCCCCAGCCCATCGCCGGGTCGGCGTTCGACGCGAGGACCGCGCGCCGCAGCGCGAACTGCTGCTCGTACTCGGCGAGCACGGCCCACTCGCTCGACGACAGCTGCGACGTGCCGCTCACCGCGAGCGAGTTGCTGGTCAGGATCGTCCCCTGGTACGCGCCGCCGCCGCTGCTCGTGCGCAGCCGCGACGACGTCAGCGCCGGCTCGGTGCTCGCGACGAAGACGTCGAACGGCACGCCGCGGTGGCGGAGCACGCTCTTGATCGCCGCGAGCTCGGGCTCGGTGCCGTCGGCCGAGAACACGATGAGCTTGGCCTCGACGGGCTGCCCCGGATCTCCGAGGGCGATCGCGCTCGTCGGACGGTCGCGATCCGCGACCGACACGTCCGCCACCGCGGGGTGATCGACGAGCGGCGGCTCGACGGGATCGAGCGGAACGTCGTGATCACACGCCTCACCGGCGGCGTGAACGTGGGTGGGATCGTCGCCGCTCGGCGCTGACGGAGGAGAGGGATCCTGGCAAGCGGTGAGGAGGGTGAGGAAGAAAACGGGCGGAAGGACGACGATGCGCCACGAGAGCATTGCGCCCTCGCAATGCAACGGGTCAGCCAGAGATGGTCTGCGCCGCTACAGCCCGAAGGCGACACGAGTTCACGCTCGCGTCACGCGCGGAAGGGGGCAGCTCACCCGTGCGCGGCGAACACGAACGTGCGAACGCGCGCGAGCCGGACGAGGATCGTGACGACATCAGAGCTCGATCCACGCCGCGAGCGGACCACCGTACGCGCCGCGATCGTACGGCGAACCGTCGGGTTCGGACGCGGATGCGCTGTGGCAACCGGTGTCGTGGCCCGGCGCGCCGGGCGGGATGTGGAAGTCGCCGTTCGCCGCGTCGACGAACTGCGGCTCGATCTCGACGTTGCCGTCCTCGCCGATCGCGAAGCGCGGCGGCGCGATGAAGGTGTCGGCCTGGTGCGCGGCGTTGTCCCAGAACGTGTTGCAGCGGATGAAGCCAGTCTGGATGAACTCGAAGTGAATGCCCTCCGCCGACCCGACGATGATGTTGTCCTGGATGTCGAGATACGCGGCCTGGTTGCCGATGGCGAGGTCCCGGTTCTCGTAGAAGACGTTGTTGGCCACGAGCGCGCGCGAGCTCGCGAAGTTGTTCGCGACGAAGCCGTTGTCGTTGTGCACGAACACGTTGTTGCGCACCACCGACGCGCCGTGCCAGTTCAGCATCACGCCGATCTGGTTGTCCTCGAACACGTTGTTGAAGATCACCGGCGGCGCGTGCGTCGTCGGGTCGTCCCATCGCAGGCCACCGAGGTAGATGCCCGCCCGATACCAGTCGCCGGAGCAGGCGAAGGGATCCGCCGGTTGCGCGCAGCCGGCGGGCACGCGCGTGCCACGGAACGTGAAGCCGGTGACCACCGAGCCGGGTGAGCCCGTCAGATCGACGAGCGTGCGCGTCTCTCCGCGCGCGTCGAGCGTGGTGTGCCTGGCGCCGGCGCCGTGGAGGCAGATGCCCGCCTTCATGATCAGCGACTCGGTGTACGTGCCCGCCGCGACGCGCACCGTGTCGCCGGGCTGCGCGGCGT
The DNA here is from genome assembly GCA_035525615.1 of Kofleriaceae bacterium. Taxonomy (GTDB): domain Bacteria; phylum Myxococcota_A; class Polyangia; order Haliangiales; family Haliangiaceae; genus UBA2376. The sequence goes on from DATLEB010000275.1 coordinate 6,370, forward strand.
CGATCGCGGCCTGGATGGTCCCGTACTCCGACGGGACGGCGAGGCTCCGCCCCTCGGACAGCGTGCAGTGCGCCGCCATCGACTGCGTGCCGACGAGCGCGCCAGTCGCGTCGGTGATCGTGGTGCTGAACGGGTCGAGGTTGGTTCCCACGAGCGTGAGCGGCGCGCCGTCGGCGATGATCGTCGTGTCGGTCGGCGTGCCCGCCCCACCGAGGCGGCTCGTCGTCACCCGCCACCCGGGCTCGAGGTTGTCGAGCGTCACCTCGATGCGTCGCGTCGGCTGCGGATCGGGATCGGGCTCCGGCCCCGGATCGGGATCCGGCGCCTCCTGCTCCGTGCATGCACCAAGCGCGAGGATCAAGAGCGCAGCAACGCGCGACGCGAGGGCCATGGGCGCATGATAGGGCCGCTTCCCGTCGAGGGCCGCGTGATCGATCCGACATCCGGCAGGTAAGCTTCGGCATGCCATCTCGTGCCGCGCGCCTCAGTTTTCTGACGGTCCGGGGTGCCCGCCAGAACAACCTGAAGAACGTCGACGTCGAGATTCCGCGCGATTCACTCGTGGTCTTCACCGGCGTCTCCGGCTCCGGCAAGTCCTCGCTCGCGTTCGGCACGCTCTACGCCGAGGCGCAGCGCCGCTACCTCGAGTCGGTGAATCCGTACGCGCGCCGCCTCTTCCACCAGCTCGAGCCGCCGGAGGTCGACGAGATCGACGGGCTACCGCCTGCGGTCGCGCTCCAGCAGCAGCGCGGCACGCCGACGACGCGCTCGTCGGTCGGTAGCGTGACCACCCTCTCCGCCCTCTTGCGCCTCCTCTACTCGCGCGCCGGCACGTATCCGCCCGGCCAGCCGCTGCTCTACGCCGAGTCGTTCTCCGCCAACACACCCGAAGGCGCGTGCCCGCGCTGCCACGGGCTCGGCCGCATCTACGACGCGACCGAGGCGTCGATGGTGCCCGACGACACGAAGTCGATCCGCGAGCGCGCCATCGCCGCGTGGCCGCCGGCGTGGCACGGCCAGAACCTGCGCGACATCGTGACCACGCTCGGCTACGACATCGACAAGCCGTGGCGCGAGCTGTCGCGCAAGGAGCGCGACTGGCTGCTCTTCACCGACGAGACTCCGACGGTGCCGGTGTACGCGGGTTGGGATCGCGACGAGGTGCGTCGCGCGATCCGCCGCAAGGAGGAGCCGAGCTACATGGGCACGTTCTCGGGCGCGCGCCGGTACGTGCTCGACACGTTCGCGAAGACCGAGAGCGCGTCCATGAAGCGGCGCGTCGCGCAGTTCCTGGTCAGCGTCGACTGCCCGGTCTGCGACGGCAAGCGCCTGCGGCGCGAGTCGCTGTCGGTGACGTTCGCCGGCCACGACATCACCGACCTCTCGCGCCTGCCGCTCAAGCGCGTCGCCGCCCTGATCGCACCGTACGCCGGCGGCACCGAGCGTGGCCGCGCCGCGCTCGCCGCCGAGCATCCCGAGAAGGTCATCCTTACGGAGCGCATCGCGAAGGACCTCGAAGCGCGCCTCGCCGTGCTCCTCGATCTCGGCCTCGGCTACCTGACGCTCGAACGCAGCACGCCGACGCTCTCACCCGGCGAGCTGCAGCGGCTTCGCCTCGCCACGCAGGTGCGCTCGAACCTGTTCGGCGTGGTCTACGTCCTCGACGAGCCGTCGGCGGGGCTGCACCCGGCCGACACCGAGGCGCTCCTGCGCGCGCTCGATGGGCTCAAGGCCGCCGGCAACTCGATCTTCGTGATCGAGCACGAGGTCGACGTCATGCGCCATGCCGACTGGATCGTCGACGTCGGCCCCGACGCCGGCGTGCACGGCGGCGAGATCCTCTACAGCGGCCCGCCCGAGGGCCTGCGCGGTGTCGCGCGCTCGCGCACGCGACCGTACCTCGCCGGCGAGTACGCGGCGCCCGACCGCGCCGCGCGCGCGCAGGACGCGTGGCTGAAGGTGCGCGACGTGACGCGCAACAACCTCGACCGCCTCGACGTCGACTTCCCGCTCGGCGTGCTCACGACCGTCACCGGCGTGTCGGGCTCGGGCAAGTCGAGCCTCGTGAGCCAGGCGCTGGTCGAGCTGGTGGCGCGCGCGCTCGGCCACCGCCTCGATGACGACGAGCCGGCCGACGACAGCGAGGTGCTCGAGCGCGGCGCGCCCACCACCGCCGACGGACGCATCGTCGCCGGCATGGAGCACGTGTCGCGCCTGGTGCGCGTCGATCAGCGGCCGATCGGGCGCACACCGCGCTCGAACCTGGCGACGTACACCGGCCTCTTCGATCACGTGCGCCGCCTCTTCGCCGCGACGAAGATGGCGCGGGCGCGGCGTTACGACGCCGGGCGCTTCTCCTTCAACGTCGCCAAGGGCCGGTGCGAGCACTGCGCCGGCGAAGGCTTCGTCTTCGTCGAGCTACTCTTCCTCCCGAGCGTGTACGCGCCGTGCCCGACCTGCCGCGGCGCCCGCTACAACGCAAAGACGCTCGAGGTCCGGTATCGCGACAAGAACATCGCCGAGGTCCTGGCGCTCACCGTCGACGAGGCGTTCGAGTTCTTCGGCGACGGGGAGGCCGGGCTGCACCGCGCGCTGGACGTGCTGCGCGCCGTCGGCCTGGGCTACCTGCGCCTGGGGCAGCCGGCCACCGAGCTGTCGGGTGGCGAGGCGCAGCGCATCAAGCTCGCGACCGAGCTGCAGCGGGCGAGCCGCGCGCACACGCTCTACGTGCTCGACGAGCCGACGACCGGCTTACATCCATGGGATGTCGAGAAGCTCGTCGCGCAACTCCAGAGCCTGGTCGACGCGGGCAACACGGTGATCGTGGTCGAGCACGACATGCACGTGGTCGCGGCGAGTGACTGGGTGATCGACGTCGGGCCGGGCGCCGGCGACGAAGGCGGCAAGGTGGTGACGAGCGGCCCACCGAGCGAAGTCGCTCATGCCAAGCGAAGCCGCACCGCGCCGTACCTGGACCGCTATCTGCGTGCGGGTAAACTTCCGCATGCAGGCACGCGCATTCCTCCAGCAGTTCCGTCGAGAGTGGGAGGCTGACCGCATCACCGACGTCGCGGCGATGATGACGTACTACGCCGTCTTCGCCCTGTTCCCGATGCTGGTGTTCGTGTTGACGGTCGCGCTCCTCGTCGTGCCCTCGGAGTGGGTGGAGAGCGCCGTGACGATGATGAGCCAGGCCGTGCCGGCCCAGATCGGGACGCTCTTGCGCGATCAGATCCTGCAGATGGAACGGTCGGCGAGCGCGGGCTTCGCGATCGGTAGTGCGCTCCTCGCGCTGTGGGGCGCGTCGCGCGGCGCCGCGTCGCTCATGGTCGCGCTCGACGACGTCTTCGAGAAGAAGGAGACGAGACCGTGGTGGAAGCGACAGGTCACCGCCATCGCCGCGACTCTCACCGTGGCGCTCCTGCTCGTCGTGGCGGTCGCGCTCCTCGCCGCCGGCCCGGCGATCGGGCACGTGATCGCCGACGAGCTGGGCTGGGGATCCGGCTTCGACATCGCGTGGGGCGTCTCGCGCTGGCTGCTCGCCGCCCTGCTCGTGATGGTCACGTGGGCCGTGCTGTATCGCTGGCTTCCCGACACCGACGCACCGTTTCGTATCTTCACGCCGGGTGCGGCGGCAGGCGTGATCGTGTGGTTCCTCATCACGCAGGCCTTCGGCTTCTATCTCGACCGCTACGCCAGCTACGAGAAGACGTACGGCACGATCGCCTCGGTGATCGTGTTCCTGTTCTGGCTCTGGCTCTCGAACCTCGCGTTGCTCCTCGGCGCCGAGATCAACGACGTGCTCGCGGAGCTGCGCAAGGACGAGAGCCCGGCCGCGGCCAAGCTCGCCGAAAAAGAGAAGGCGCCCGGCGAGAAGCCGGTGACGCCGTCGACGTGATCCCGTGCGGCGCGGCCACACCGTGGCGGCACCCTACGCACGAAACGACGCCTTTTGCCCCGACGGTGTAGTGATGTCGCGGCGCGCTCTGATGGCACATGACTTGTATTCGACCGATGACATGAGGTCGCTGCTGATGATCCCCATCATCCTGGTGATCGGGATCGCTCTCGGCGGTCAGATCCCTCTCCTGTGGACGCTCGGCATGGCGCTGCTGGCACCGATGGTGTTCAGCGTCGCGTCGGCGGGAAGGCCCGGGTACCGGCGCTGGCTCGCCGAGCGTCGTCAGCGTGAGCTGACACGCGGGAACCGCGAGCGACGACAGCTCGCGCTCGAGTCCGCCGGCGTGCTCACCGACACGCTCGTCGAGCTGACCGCGCTGGTGCAGGCGGTCGAGATGAACGACGAGGTCTCTGCGGCACGCTACGAGCTCGACGGGCTGCTCGACCACTACATCGAGGTCGCCGTCGCGCTCAAGCGCTACGAGCGGCTCATCGCCGCGAACGGGCGCGACGAGCTGGTCACCGACCTGCTCCTGTACCGGGACGACCCGAGCGCGGGTGCGCGCGTCCGCATCCTCGAGCACCGGCTGCGCTGCCATGACCAGTGCGTCACCGCGGCCAAGAAGCTGCGGGCCCAGTCGGACGCCATCATCGAGCTGTTGCGCCTCATCGCGCAGCGCTCGGCGATGCCCGAGCTGCCGGGCGAATCCGACGCCATCGAGCGCCGGCTCGCCGACGTCGAAGGCACCGAGGCCGCACTGGGCGAGCTCACGAGCGGAGCGCTCGCGGATCTGCCGCCGATGCACAAGCTGGCGGCCTGAGACCTCGCGACTGGGACGCGCGCCTGCGCGCCGTGGATGGTGTTCGCGGCGCTGAACGAGCGCCACGACGACGGCGCCTAGCGCGCGAACGGGTCGATCGTCGCGTTGGGATCGATGCGGCGCACCGGCGGGGTCGCGCGCTTCGCCGCGGCGCGCTTCACGCGCTGCTTCGTCGTGGTCGTCGTCGACTGCGCCTTCGACGGCGAGGTCGGCACCGCGGCCGATGCAGCCGCGGCGCGCGCCACCGACGCCTGGATGACCGCGGGCGTCGGCGTGGTCGACTCGGTCGCCGCCTCGGCGGGCGACACCGGCGTCGGCGCGCGGTCGTGCGAGAAGGCGGCGAACACCACCAGGCCGAACGCCATGGCGAAGCCGCCGGCGATGATGCCGAAGCGGCGCGTGCGCGTGTCGACCGCGGTCTCGGCGAGGAGCGTGGGGTCGGTCCCGGCCACGCGCATCGAGTCGGAGGCGCGCGGCTGAGCGACGCGCTGCGAGTCCCTGATCGACGGCGGCACGACGACGGGGCCCGAGCCGAGGGCGAGACCACCGGAGCGGCCGCCCATCTCGAAGCGCGCCTGCTCGAGCGACGCGATCACGTCGTCGAGCGTCGGACGGTTGGAGGCTTCCTTCTCGAGCATCCCGAGGATCAAGCGCTCGAGGACGGGCGGGATGTCGGGCCACACGTCGCTCGGCGGCAGCACCGGCTCGGTGAGATGCGCGACCAGGAGGTCGGCGACGTTGTCCGCGGTGAACGGCGGCTCCTCGAGGAACAGCTCGTGCGCGATGCAGCCGAGCGAGTACACGTCGGTGCGCGCGTCGACGTCGAGGCCACGCGCCTGCTCGGGCGCGATGTAGCGCGGCGTGCCGACCATCGTGCCGGCGCCGGTGACCTCGCACATGTCGGGCGGAGGGTCGGTCATCTTCGCGATGCCCCAGTCGAGGAGCTTCACGATCTGGTTCGACAGGAAGATGTTGTCGGGCTTGAGGTCGCGGTGGACGACGCCCTGCGCGTGCGCCGCGGCGAGCGCCTGACAGACCTGCAGGAGGATGTCGATCGAGTCCAGCGCCGCGACGCGGCCGCGGTCGATGCGCTCGCCCAGCGACTCGCCGTGGAGGAGCTCCATGACGAGGTACGGGCTGCCGTCGTCGAGGCGACCCAGCTGGAAGATGTCGACGATGTTCGGGTGCTGGATCTGGTTGACGATGCGCGCCTCCTGGAGGAAGCGCTCGCCAGCGTGGAGGCTCTCGCCGCTGCGGTGGCGCACCACCTTGAGCGCGGCACGCTTGCCGATCTCGGTGTGCACGGCGGAGTAGACCGTGCCGATGCCGCCCTGGCCGATCTGTTGCTCGATCCGCCACTCACCGAGCACCGCTCCGGGTTCGAGGTGGACATCGCGCATCAGAAGCTCCATGCGAGGGACGCGGTCGCGCCCTTGTTGACGGGTCCCACGGACAGGATCGCGGCGCTCTGCTCGTCGCGCCAGCCGAAGTAGTAGAGCGTCGCACCCGCGGCGGTGGCCACGAGGCCGCCGGCGATGAGCGCGGTGGCCAGCGTCACGTCGCGATCGCTGTTACCGGGCTGCGCCAGCGGATCGTCCATGCGGGCCTTGCCGGACGCCTCGAGCCGCGCGACCTCGCGCTCGTTGTTCGAGCGCATCGCGTCGATGGCGATCGCCGTGCCGACGCCGGCGACGGCGAGCCCGGCGCCGCCGATCACGAGGCCGGCGCGCTTGCTGGCCCGGCCCGGCTTCTCCGGGACGGCGGTGAGAAGGTCCCCACCGAGGCGCTCGCGCACGCACGTATCGAGCGACATGAGGTGCCGCTCGACCACGTTCTGGTACCGCGTGGTCCGGGCGACCAGGAGGTAGTGGCGGTACATCGTCGCCGCATTCACGCAATCGCCGTTCAGCCGATAGGCCTGGCCTAAGTTGTAGAGAAGGCCTGGCGTATGGACGAGGTCGTAAGCCTCACGAAAATGGACGATGGCCGTGTCGTACTCGCCGCGATCGTAATGGGTCTGGCCACGCGCCGCGGCCTCGCGCGCGTGCGCCGTCGTCGCATCGTCGGCGTGCGCCACACTCCCGCCCACGAGCAGGGTCGTCAGGACGATCAGGGCGCGCATGACGGACCTGCAGTGCATGCCCCATGCCCGGCAGCGGGTGAGCGCAGGAGCACACCCACCTCGTCGCGCAAGGCCAGCGCGTTCGGGACCGCGTGTCCTTCGGCGTCGTTGTCCAGATACGCGTGGACGTCGCGGCCCTCGGCGGTCCACTCGGAGATTTCCTGGGCCCAGGCGCGCAGCGTCGCGCGCCGGTAGCTCGAGGCGTACTTGCGGGTGTGACCGTGGAGACGGAGGTAGACCAGGTCGGTCGTCACCGCGCGCCACATCGGGAAGTCGGGCGCGTCCGAGAGACACACCGCCACCCGCGCGTCGCTCAGCCGCTCGGCGACGTCCGACACGAACCAGGACTTGTGGCGCGGCTCGAGGACGTGACGGACGTCGGGCCACTGCTCGATCGCGGTGAGGAACCCGTCGAGCCGGCGCAGGTCGCACGCGAAGTGCGCGGGCAGCTGCCACAGCACGGCGAGCAGCTTGCGGCCGAGCACGCGCGCCTGATCGCGCAGGCGGATCACCGAGTCGGTGCACTCGCCGAGGCGGCGGTAGTGCGTGACGAAGCGATGGCCCTTGAGCGTGAAGCGGAAGTCAGGCGGGGTCTCGGCGGCCCAGCGCGCGTAGGTCGCGGGCGCGATCTGCCTGTAGAACGAGGCGTTGATCTCGAGCGCGCCGAACGTCTCCGCCGCACGCTGCAGCCACGCGCGCATCGGCACGCCGGCGTAGAGGTGCTTGCGCCACGTCGGATACACCCATCCGCTGGTGCCGATGAACGTTCGCCCGCGCATGCCGTGTGGTGTTGCACGGCATGTGCCGCGGGAGCGGTGACGCGCTAGGGTGCGTGCCCATGAGTGGAGCGCTCCAGCTCGGGCTGTTCGCCGGCGGCGCACCGCGGATCGACGAGGAGTTCCGCGAGCTGCGGCGAACCAAGCTCGCCTACGGCGCGTGGTTCGACTACCAGCGCGGGTGGATGTCGGGGTCCGACACGCTGTTCGCCGAGCTGCGCGACACGATGCCGTGGCACGGCGAGCGGCGGATGATGTACGGACGCGAGGTCGAGACGCCGCGGCTGTACACGCGTGCGCCCGACAACGGCGCGCGTCACGCGCTGCTCGCGCAGATGCGCGAGGTACTGTCGCGCCGGTATGGAGAGCGTTTCGTGAACGTGACGATGGCGTGGTACCGCGACGGCGCCGACAGCGTCGCGATGCACGGCGACACCACGGCGCGCGACATGCTCGAGGCAACGGTCGCGACCGTGTCGCTGGGCGCGCCGCGGCGATTCCTGCTGAAGCCGACCGAGGGCGGCGCGTCGATCGCGATGGAGCTCGGCGGCGGCGACCTGCTCGTCATGGGTGGCACGTGCCAGCGAACGTGGCGCCACGGGATCCCCAAGGTGGCGAAGGCCGGCCCGCGCATCGCCGTGATGTTCCGGCCGCGCTGGGGCGATTCAGAATGAAGATAGCGACGTGGAACGTGAACGGCATCCGCAAGCGGCATGCCGAGGTCATCGAGTGGATCGAGCGCGAGGCGCCCGACGTCGTGTGCCTGCAGGAGATCAAGGCGTCGGCCGAGCAGGTGCCGGCGCTCCTCGTCGACGCGGTCGCGGGCGCGTATCGCACGCACTGGCACGGCCACAAGGGTTACTCGGGCGTCGCGCTCCTCGTGAAGAAGGCGCGCTTCGGTGACGCCGTGGAGTTCACGCATCCGGAGCTCGACATGGAGAACCGCATCGTCACCGCCGCGTGCGGCGCGCTGGTCTTCGCGTCGGTGTACATCCCGAACGGCGGCAAGGACTACAAGGCCAAGCTCACGTTCCTCGACGAGCTGGTGACGTGGGCGACCGAGCTGCGCGCGCGCGAGCAGCACCTGGTGCTGTGCGGCGACTTCAACGTGGCGTTCCGCGATCAGGACGTGCACCCGCTGGAGCAGAAGCGCATCGTCGGCCAGCTGCCCGAGGAGCGCGCCAAGCTGTACCGGTTGTTCGATCAGGGCTGCCTCGTCGACGTGGGACGCAAGGTCGCCCCCGACGACGATCGTCTCTTCACGTGGTGGGCGCCGTGGCGCAACCTGCGCCAGCGCAACATCGGGTGGCGGCTCGACTACGTGGCGGCGAGCGCGGCGCTCGTCGACGAAGCGACGACGTGCGCGGCGTATCGCGAGGTCGGGACCAGCGACCACGGCCCGGTCGTCGCGCATCTGCGCGACGCGCCGGCCTGAGCGGTGATATGACCGGCGCGTGCGAAACGCTCTGATCGTCACCGCCTTCGTCCTGTCCAGCAACGCCGCCTCGGCGGACACCATCATCAAGGCGGCCCGGCTGTTCGACGGCAAGGGCGACAAGGTGCGCACCGGCGTCGCCGTGCTCGTGAAGGGCAACGCGATCGAGGCGGTGGGCACGGCCGACGAGCTGGCGAAGAAGGCGCCGGGTGCGCTGGTGATCGATCTCGGCGACGTCACGCTCATGCCCGGCATGATCGACGCGCACACGCACATCATGGGCGATGACGCGCCCGACTACACCGGCACGCTCGTGAAGGAGAGCATCCCGTCGCGCACGATCGCCGCGACCGCGCGTGCGCGCGCCGCGCTCATGTCGGGGTTCACGTCGCTGCGCGACGCGGAGAGCGAAGGCGCGATGTACGCCGACGCCGACCTCGCCGCGGCGATCGACGCCGGGGTCGTGCCGGGCCCGCGGCTCCAGGTCGCGACGCGAGGGCTCGCGCCGACCGGCGGCTACCTGCCCCAGGATCTCGCGTGGGACGTGACGATCCGGACCGGGGCGCAGCTCGTCGACGGCCCCGACGATCTGCGCAAGGCCGTGCGCGAGCAGATCTCGCACGGCGCGCGCTGGATCAAGGTGTACGCCGACTTCGGGTTCTACCCGACGACCAACCCGTCGCGTCCGCTGCGCAGCCATCCCAACTTCACGGCGGCGGAGCTGGGCGCGATCGTCGACGAGGCGCACCGCCAGGGCGTGAAGGTGGCCGCGCACGCGATGGGATGGGACGCGATCGACATGGCGCTGCGCGCGGGCGTCGACAGCATCGAGCACGGCAACGGGGTCACCGACGATCTGGCGACGCGGATGTCGGCGCAGGGCGTGGCGCTGGTCCCGACCATCACGCCGTTCAAGAACTTCGCAGCGCAGAGCCCGCCCGAGCGCGCGCGCGTGGTCATCGACGCGCACAAGGCGGCGATCAAGCGCGCCGTCGCGCGCGGCGTGAAGATCGCCAACGGCAGCGACGCGGGGAGCTATCCGTGGAAGGACGGCCTGGCCGGCGAGGTGGCGGCGCTGGTCGAGTACGGGTTGACGCCGCCGCAGGCGCTGCGCGCGGCGACGTCGGTCGCCGGCGCGTTGCTCGATCCGCGGTGCAGCCCCGAGGAGAAGAACTGCCCGCGCAACCGCGTCGGCGTCGTCGCGCCGACGTTCCTCGCGGATCTCGTCGCCGTCGAGGGCGACCCGACGCAGGACATCACCGTGCTCCGCAACGTGCGCTGGGTGATGAAGGACGGCGTGGTCGTGAGAGCGCTCGGTCAGCCCTGAGCGAGCGCCTGGGCCTGCCAGGCCGCCTCGAGCCGCGCGGCGCGCGCCTTGCCCGCGACCTCGAGCAGCGGACGATCGCGCTGCCAGCGCGCGTGCGCGTCGGGGTCGAGCGTGCTCCACGGCGCGCGCTCGACGAGCTCGCGGGTCGTGGCGATCGCGCCGGCGAGCGCGAGGTGTGTGGCGGGCGCGAGCGGAGGCGCTGCGGCGAGGGTGCGCAGCGCCGCGACCGCAGCGAGCAGCCGCTCGGCGAGCTCGCGCGGCCAGCCGTGGCGCGCGGCGAGGCCCAGCATCCAGCCCAGCATCGCGCCGTGCACGTGGATGTCCTCGATGGTGCGGAACGGCTTCAGGTACTCGGTGTAGCCGTCGCCGGGGAGGATGTCGCCCGGCGAGACGCGCGTGTCGAGCACGACCTCGGCGTGGGCGACCTCCGGCGCGAACGGCGGCGGCGGCATCGGCGTGATCGTCACGCCCGGCGCACCGGGTGCCACGCGCACGAGCTTCAGACGGTTGCGACCGGCGTCGTCGACGCCGATGGTCGCGACGACGAGCAGGAGCTCGGCCTCGGTGGCGTACGTCGACCAGCGCTTGTGCCCGACGAGGCGACCGTCGGCGTCGAGGCGGGTCTGGATCGCCTTCGGGTGTGCGCCGCCCGACTCGGTCGCGCACAGGCTCGTGCGCATCGGCGCGCCGGGGACGAGCGTTCGCAACGCGCCGCTGTAGCCGGCGACGAACGCGGCGCCGACGCGGTCGGCATCGTAGCCGCCGCGCACCGCGCGATCGATCGGACGCTCGTCGAGATCCGCGGGCAAGAGCACCATCCTCGTCAAGCTACCGCCCTTCGTCGCGCGCGCAGGAGGTGTCGCCTTACCGGCGCTTGCTTCCCTGCGCCGCGATACCCTGCCGCCATGCAGAGGATCGCGGTCGTACTCTCGTTCATCGCCGCGGCGTGCGGAGGCAGCACGTCGTCGACGCCGTCGTCGTCGTCGCCCAGGCCCACGCCCACGCCCGCACCCACACCGGCCGCGCCGGCACGCGACATGTCCGCGCTGGCGGCCGCCATCGAGACCGGCATCCTGCCGCCGGTGCAAGTGAAGGGCGACGCGGCGCACACGACGCTGGCCGAGCTCATGGCCAAGCACCACGTGCCGGCGGTGAGCATCGCCGTGTTCGAGAACTACGAGCTGGTCTGGGCGCACGCGTACGGGCTCGCCGATGTGAGCCTGAAGCTACCGGCGAGCGAGTCGACGGTCTTCCAGGCCGGATCGATCAGCAAGTCGGTCAACGCGCTCGCCGTCCTCGGCGCGGTCGCCGACGGCACGCTCGCGCTCGATCGCCCGATCAACGAGCTGCTCACCAGCTGGAAGCTCCCCGAGAACGAGCTCACCAAGGAAGCACCGGTCACGATCCGCCGCCTGCTCTCGCACACCGCCGGCACCACCGTGCACGGGTTTCCGGGCTACACCGCGGGCACGCCGGTCCCGACGCTGCCGCAGCTGCTCGATGGCACGCCGCCGGCCAACACGGCACCGATCCGCGTCGACCTGAAGCCCGGCACCAGGTTCCGCTACTCGGGCGGCGGCACGTCGATCACGCAGCTCGCGCTGGTCGACAAGCTGGGCGCGCCCTACCCCACGATCCTGCGCGATCGCGTGCTCGCGCCGCTCGGCATGGACGCGAGCACGTACGAGCAGCCGCTGCCGCGGTGGCGCGTCGCGCGTGCGGCCGCCGGATATCGCAGCGATGGCAGCGAGACGCCGGGCAAGCGCAACGTGTATCCCGAGATGGCGGCCGCGGGTCTCTGGACCACGCCGAGCGACCTGGCGCGCTTCCTCATCGAGGTCGCGCGCGGGCGCGCCGGCACCTCGAAGGTGGTGACGCGTGACGTCGCGCTCCAGATGACGACGCCCGAGACGAAGGCGCCCGATCCGCTGGTCGGCCTCGGCGTGTTCATCGCCGATCGCAACGGCACCGGCACGTTCGGGCACGGCGGCGCCGACGACGGCTTCCAGGCCGACGCGCTCGCGACGCTCGAGGGCGGCAACGGCGTGGTGATCATGTGCAACTCCGACAACGGCTTCCAGATCTTCCCAGCCATCGAGCGCACGGTGTTCGGCGTCATGAAGTGGAAGGGCGCCGATCCGGTGGTCGAGCGCGCGCGGCTGACGGAGGGCGAGCGGTTGCGCGTCGCCGGCCGCTACATGACGGTCGAGTACACGGCGTTCACGGTGGCGGTCGCGGGTGATCGCCTCACCATCACGCGTCCCTTCGGCGATCCCGCCGAGCTCGTGCCGCTCGGCGGCGATCGCTTCGTCTCCGCCACCGACGGCACGGCCTACACGTTCGATCCCAAGGGCACTTTCGACATCGAGCTGCCGTCCAACCGCATGGGGCTTGCCGTGCGGCTCGTGCCGGGCGCGAGCGCGCCGCTCTTCGCGCTCGAGGCCGGACAGTTCGACGCGGCGGTCGCCGACTGGAAGAAGCGCATCGCGAAGTCGAAGGACCTGGCCCAGACCCTCGAGGACTTCCACAACCTCTACGGCTACCAGCTCCTGCTCGACGGCAAGACCGACGCGGCGATCACGATCTTCCGCGCCATCATCGCGGTCTATCCCGAGTCGTCGAACGCGCAGGACAGCTACGGCGAGGCGCTCATGAAGAAGGGCGACACCGCCGGGGCCATCGCGGCGTACGAGAAGGCGATCGCGCTGCTCGGCATCGACAAGCGCATCCCGATCGCCGAGCGGCCGGCGCGCCGAGAGCACGCCGAATCGCAGCTCGCGAAGCTGCGCGATCCGCGGTAAGCAGATCGGGCCATGTGCCGCAACATCCGCGTCCTCCATCACTTCGCGCCGCCGACGACGCCCGAGGAGATCCAGGCGGCAGCCTTGCAGTACGTCCGCAAGGTGAGCGGCAGCGTGCGTCCGTCGCAGGCGAACCAGGCGACGTTCGACGCCGCGGTCGAGGCCATCGCCGCCGCGACCACCACGCTGCTCGATCACCTCGAGGCGCGCGGTGAGCCGCGCACGCGCGAGGGCGAGGCCGCCAAGGGCAAGGCTCGCTGGGAAGCGCGCACGGCGCGCATGAAGGGCTGATCCGCGCGCGACGCAACGGCCGGCATGAGCCGCGCCGTCGTCAGTTGTCGCGCGCGCCCTCGCGGATCCAGACCAGCAGCAGCTTGTAGTCGGGGTCGTTCGGTCCGGTGAACGTCACGTTGGGATGACGATCGGGCGGATCCTCCGCCGACGGCATCGTGAGGACCAGGCTGCGCTCCGGCATCTCGAGGTCGATGCGCCGGTTGCCGGCGGTGAGCATGCCTTCCTCCTGGACGAGCTCGCGATAGATGAGCGCGTTGCCGCCGTCGAGCGTCAGGTTGCCGAGGTCGCGGCCCGGGCCCGAGCCCGAGTGGCACGTCTCGCAGCCGCGGCGCTCGAAGATCGGTCGCACCTGCTGCGCGAAGGAGACGTTGGTCGGAAGCACGTTGGCGCCGTCGGTGACCTTCACGTCGGCGATGGTCGCCGACGCGGGCGCGACCGGGCTGAGCGCCATCTCCATCGTCACGGGCGCGTTGGCGACGGAGGTGAGCCCGACCAGGCCGGGCTCGATCTCGAAGAAGACGACCCATCCCGACGCGCTGGTCGAGGTCGCGTTGGCGGCGGGCATCAGCTGCGCGTCGAGGAAGAACGGACCGCGGGCACCGGGGGGCACGGTGAACGAGGTGGCCGTGATTCCTGCACGCGGCTGCCCCGCGGCATCGACCGCGCGCGCGAGGAGGAGCCCGCGCGCCGCCGTCGGCGAGACGTTGAAGCCGGTGGCCAGCGACGCGATGTACGTCTCCGAAAGCGCCGGCACCGAGATCGCCTCGAGCGACGAATCGACGACGGTGACCGCCGTGTACGTCGCGCGATGCGTCGGCGGCGCCGCCGAGAGCACGTGAAAGACCGAGTTCGCCGGAACCGGCTCCATCGCGAACGCGGCGCCGTCGATGGTCACGACCGGCGCCGGATCGAGCCCGCGTGTCGTGACGCTCGCGGTGCCCGCGATGACCGTCCCGGCGGCGAAGTCCACGACCTGGCCGCTCACGGTCAGCCCGGTGGGATCGCCGCCACCGTCGACCTCGTCTGTGCAAGCTCCGTACAGCGCGATGGCGCCGACGGCGACTCCGATGATGTTGCGCATGGTGCCCCTCATGCCGGCCGGTACAGCAACGACCGCGCCAGCGAAACCCCGCGACTCGTCGTCGATCGCGCGGGGGCCGCGACCCCGATCGCGGGAGTCACCCCCGGCGCAACACCGCGACATGTCCCACTCTCGTGATCGTCCTGCAACGGTGCTCACATCTGGTGAGCCGAACCGGCCACACGGGCGACCGAAAGGCGCGACACCGACGGGGCCACTCTTGCCGATGCTCCGAGCGTAACGGCAAGGAGCGACGAGGGATGCGCAGGTCGATCATCGCGGTGTTGATCTTTGGTTCCGGGTGCAGCGGCGGCCCCGGTGATCCTCTCGATTCGGCGGGTCCGCCCCGGGTGCTGCAGGTGCTCGCGCGCGAGCGCGTGGCGGTCGTCGACGACGAAGGCCACGGGCACGTCGAGCTGCAGGCCCGCCTCGCCTTCGGGGACCACCCCGACATCGACGTCGAGCACGACGATCGCGTGGTCGCCGAGGCGGTCGCACGCGACGGCCAGCGCCTGCGCATCGTCGTCGACGAGCTGCTGCGCGGCGCGTCGCTGGAGGAGGTCGCCTGCGCCGACGGTTCGTGGAGCCGCGTCCCGGTCGGCACCGACATCGACGACATCGCGCGCTGTGCCGGCGCCGATCTCGGCCGGTGCACCGCGGTCTGCATCGGCGACGCCGGCCCGGTCGGCATCCTCGACGCCAACGGTGACGGCGCCATCGACGACACGCGCCTCATCGAAGGCGCCGTGGTCCTGACCTGCGACGGCGTGGCCGTGCCGCTCGACGCGAGTCGCAGCTACTACCAGCCGGCCGGCAGCCAGCGCCTGTCGACCAGCTCGCTGGGCACCGACTCGCTCGGCCCGGCGATCGCGATCGTGCCGGCGGCCGGGATGCGCCCGGGCGCGATGTGCACGCTCGGCTTCACGGACGTCGTCGACAAGCAGGGCATCGCGCTGTGCGCGTCGGCGGATGCCGGCGCCGATGGCGACTGCACGCCCGGCGACACCTCGGCGATCACCTTCGGCGTCGAGGCATTCACGCTGGCCGCGAGCGAGCCGCACGACGGCGCGACCGACGTGCCGCTCAAGGCCGAGGACTCCAAGGACGCCACCATCACCCTCCAGCTCAACTCCGAGCTGGTCCCCGAGACGGTGCACGGCGCCATCAAGATCACCGCGGACGGTGTGGATCTCGACGACCTGGACGCGGCGATGGACGAGCACGACGAGGCCACCATCCACATCACGGTGCCGGGCGGGTTCCACGCCGGCACCGAGTACAAGGTCCGCGTGGTGGGCGGGACGAGCGGCGTGAAGAACCGCTTCGACGACACGCTCGCGGCCGACCACACGATCACGTGGACCACCGTTGCCGCGGAGGATTCGCCGTGAACCGCATCATCATCTCGCTCCTGGTCCTCCTCGCGCTCGCCGGCACGGCGACGGCGCAGAGCCTCACCACCGGCGCCGTGCAGGGCGTCGTCACCGACGCGTCGACCGGCGAGCCCCTGGTCGCCGTCACCGTCGTCGCCACGTCGCCGGCGTTGCAGGGCAGCCAGGCCGCGATCACCGACGAGACCGGCCACTACAAGATCACCAACCTGCCGCCGGGCACGTACGCCATCACCTGCTACTTCGCCGACGTGGCGGTGCGGCGGACCGTCGACATCTCCGCCAACAAGACCACGCCGGGCTATCTGTCGCTCGACACCGCGCAGGCGATCGGCGAGGTCATCACCATCGACGGCAAGGCGCCGTCGATCGATCCGACCGCGACCACGCAGGGCGTCACGATCGACAGCGAGTACACGCGCCGCCTTCCGGTCGGCCGCGACTACGAGTCGGTCCTCTCCGCCGCTGCGGGCGGCGGCTCCGACGACGGAGGCGCCACGTTCTCGGGCTCGAGCTCGCTCGAGAACCAGTACATCGTCGACGGTGTGAACACGACCACGCTGGTCTACGGCCAGCTCGGCTCGCCGGTGGTGAACGAGTTCATCGAGCAGACCGAGATCATCACGGGCGGCTACAACGCGGAGTTCGGCCGGTCGACCGGCGGCGTGATCAACGTGGTCACCAAGACCGGCTCGAACGAGTTTCGCGGCAGCGTGTTCGGCTACGCCAACCCGGGCGCGCTGGTGGCCAGCGCCACGCCGACCCCGACGCAGAGCGCGTCGATCGACAGCGAATACGAGGTCGACTACGACGCCGACGTCGGCTTCGAGATCGGCGGCCCCATCCTGCGCGACAAGCTCTGGTTCTACGCCGGCCTCGCGCCGCACTCCGAGCGCGAGCGCCTGTCACGCGTGACCAAGCGGCGCGTCGACGCCGACGGCGACGGCATCCCCGACGTCGATCCCGAGACCGGCTTCCTCGTCTTCGAGGAGCTCGATCGCCAGGAGCTGCGCAGCCAGACCACGTCGTACCCGTTCGTCGGCAAGCTCAACTTCGCGGTCGCGCCCGAGCACCAGGGCTCGCTCTCGATCGTCGGCAACTCCGGCTCGGCCGACGACATCGGCCTCGACGGGCTGGCCAGCGCCACGCGCTTCGAGAACCACGCGCTCACCACCGACGTCGCCGCGCGCTGGACCTCCAAGCTCAACGACAACAAGACCGAGCTCGAGGCCCTCATCGGCTGGCACCGCTCGAGCTTCCGCCAGGATCCGCGCGACGCGTCGGCGATGTCGACGCCGCGGCAGAACCTCTTCTTCGGCGATCTCGGCGTGTGGGGCGGCCTCGGCGGCGAGAGCCAGCGCACCATCGACGGCTGCGTCGACGGCACCGCCGACGATCCGTACCCGATGATCCGCAACTGTCCCGACGAGGGGGTGGGCTACGCCATCGGCGGCGCCGGCTACCTCGCCGACTCGTCGGAGGGCCGCATCGGCGCGCGCCTCGGCGTGACCCAGCGCTTCGCCGTGGTCGGCCATCACGAGGTGAAGGCTGGCCTGGACCTCGAGGACAACCGGCTGCGCACGCGTCGCGGCACCAGCGGCGACGTCATCTACGACGTCAACCTGCCCACCGACTTCTCGACCGGCGAGACCATCGCCGCGCGCTACGTGCGGCTGGCGCCCGACGGCAACCCCGACGGCCTGCCCGACATGTGCCCCGACAGCGACAACGGCACGAACTACGCGTGCGAGCTGCTCGGCCCCACCGACGTGCATGCGCAGACCGTCAACTGGGCGGCCTACCTGCGCGACTCGTGGCAGATCCGCTCCGACCTCACGATCAACGCCGGCATGCGCTACGAGGAGCAGCGCGTCCGCTACGCCAAGGATCTCCAGAACCAGGTCGACCCGTTCACGGGCGAGCTCCGCGGCACCGACGCGGTGCAGCTGAAGAACATGTGGGCGCCGCGCCTCGGCGTCATCTACGACTGGACCGGCGAGGGCCGCTCGAAGCTCTACGGCCACTGGGGGCGCTTCTACGAGTCGGTGCCGATGGCGATGAACAGCATCAACTTCGGCGGCGAGACCACGTATCGCCGCGTCTACGATCCGGCGCAGTGCGGTGACGCGGTCGAGGGCGTCGGCGGCGCCGACGGCATCGGCTGCGAGGCGAGCGGCGAGGATCCGGCGCTCGGCTCGAACGTCTACGGCTCGGGCGTACTGGTCGCGCCCGGCGTGAAGCCGCAGTACATGGACGAGGCGATCCTCGGCGTCGAGGTCGCGCTGTTCGACGACCTCAAGCTCGGCGTCTCCTTTCACGATCGCCGCCTCGGCCGCGTGCTCGAGGACGTGTCGCCGGACAACACCGAGACGTACATCCTC
This sequence comes from Kofleriaceae bacterium, assembly GCA_035525615.1. GTDB lineage: Bacteria > Myxococcota_A > Polyangia > Haliangiales > Haliangiaceae > UBA2376. The sequence continues at coordinate 24,699 of DATLEB010000275.1, forward strand.
TCCAACCCCGGCGAGTTCCCCGAGGAGGAAGAGGCGCGGCTCCTCGCCGAGATCGAGGCGACCACAGATCCCGCCGAGCGCGAGCGGCTCGAGCACTTGCTGGAGGTCTTCACCGGCATCCGCAACTTCGACAAGCCGTCGCGCGTCCACAACGCGCTGCAGTTCTCGGCGGTGAAGCGCTTCGCGGCGTCCTTCTTCGTGCAGGCCTCGTACACGTACTCGCGCACGCGCGGCAACTTCCCCGGCCTCTACTCGCCCGACAGCGGCGCCATCCTGCCCAACATCACGGGCCAGTACGACCTCATCGAGCTGCTCGGCAATCGTTACGGCCCGCTGCCGTCGGATCGGCCGCACGATCTCAAGATCGACGGCTACTACGTCGCGGATCTCGAGCAGGCCGGTGAGCTGACCGGTGGCGCGCGCTTCCGCATCGCGTCGGGTACGCCCGTCGACGCGCTGGGCGCGAGCAACATGTACGGCTACGACGAGTCGTTCGTGCTCCCACGCGGCGCCTTCGGCCGCAGCGCGCCCGACACCGGGCTCGACCTGCACTTCTCCTACGGTCGCAAGTTCTCGAAGGACGTCGAGCTCGAGGTGTTCACGGACATCTTCAACGTCTTCAACCGCCAGGCGCCATCGTACGTCGACGAGTCGTACAGCTACGACGTGGTCAATCCGATCCTGGGCGGCGACGGTGAGGACCTGGTCTTCGCCAAGACCCAGGACTGGGACGGCAACGAGCCCGACGACCCCACCTCTCCGACGCGCAACCGGAACTTCAGGAACGCGGAGACACGCACGCCACCCCTGGCCGCGCGCCTCGGCGCTCGCCTGACGTTCTAGGCCCGCGCTCGATGCTGGAGCTCGTCGGTATCAGCAAGCATCACGGGGGTCCGGGCGCCTTCGCGGTCGCCCTCCCCACCTTCGACATCCGGGTGAACGCCGGCGAGGTCGTCGCGCTCGCCGGCCCTTCCGGTTGCGGGAAGTCGACGGCGCTACGCATCGCCGCGGGGCTCGAGGAGCCCAGCACCGGCACGGTGCGCATCGGCGGGCGCGACGTCACGTCGCTCACGGCGGCGCAACGCGACGTCGCGATGGTGTGCCAGAGCCCCACGCTCCAGGCGCACCTGACGGTGTTCGAGAACATGGCGTTCGCGCTGCGAGCACGCGCGCTCGACGAGCGCGAGCTTGGCGACCGCGTCGCCACCGCGGCGGCGACCGTCGGCATCGAGCACCTGCTGGAGCGCTGGCCGCGCCAGCTCAGCGCGGGGCAGCGGCAGCGCGTCGCGCTCGGCCGCGCCATCGCGCGCTCGCCCCGCGTCTTCCTCCTCGACGAGCCGCTGGCCTGGCTCGACCCCGACGCCCGCACCTCGCTACGTCACGCGCTGTCGCGCGTCCTGGCGGCGACCTCGGCCGCCGCCCTCGTGGTCACGCACGACGCTGCGGAGGCCGCGGCGCTCGGCGCGCGAGTCGTGAGCCTCGCAGCTCTTCGTGCAGCTTGATCGCCACGTAGCGATCGAGGTCGGCGAGGACACCGTCGAGGACGTGGATGACGCTCGCGGCAACGGGCAATACGACGAATCTCATCATGGGCATTCCTTCTCTCAGAGCGCGGTCGGGTTCCGCACGTACTCGAGCACGCGCTTGTAGGTGGTGATCTCGACTTCCTGCTTCGACTTGGCGTAGTCGAGGAACTCCTCGATCGCGGCGCGGCGGTCGTTCTCCGACGGCGTGCCGGTGGCGTTCTGGTTCCACGACGCCACGTAGTAGTCGGTGTGCGCGCCGAACAGGAACGGCGAGCGGTTGCCCGCGAGGCGCTGATCGAGCGTGTACTTGAGGGTCGCCACGAACTCGGCCTTGGTCATCGCGAAACCGCCGACGTTCGTGCCGGCCCACAGGTTGTAGTCGAAGCCGGTGATGAGACCGCCCTCGACGTCGAACCAGGTCTGCCGCGTCTTCAGCTTGGCGCGCAGGCCCGACTCGACGCCGTACTGCTGGCACTTGTCGTCGGGGGGGACGACGACGGCGTAGACCGGCAGCTCCCACAGACCGGCGTGCGCCTCGATCTCGACGAGGCCCTCACCCCATTCGACCTGCACGCTGTGGCCCGGGCTGCGGTTGTCGAGGGTGTACGGCCAGAAGTAGTTGGTGCCGTCCTGCGACGCGCCGTTGCCGCCGTTGGCGTTGTCGTCCCACTCGTAGCCTTCCTCGATCGAGGTGTCGTAGCGGAAGCCGACCTGCTGCACCGCGCTGAGCGTGTCGTTGTCGTACTTGAGGAACGGCGTGCGGAAGCCCCAGATCTCCTCGGCGGGCACACCGACCTGCGTCTTGATGTAGTCCTGCGAGTCGTTCATCTCCTGTAGCCAGCGCGGCAGGCCGACGTTGCGATCGGTCGCGTGCGTGACGGTGTGGTTGCCGATCTCGTGACCGGCCATGTACGCCGCTTTCCACGCCGCCGCCTGCATGTACGTCGTCGTCAGGAAGAAGGTCGCCTTGCCGCGGTTGCTCAACATGTTGACGGCCCACGACACGCCGGCCGCCTGACCGTTGTCGTCGAAGCCGATCGAGACGAACTGCGGGACCTGACCGGGTGTGAGGCCGCAGGGCGGGTTCTGCGAGGCGCGCACGTTGTCGTTGCCCGTCCAGTCGCCGAGCCCTCCCGTGCACGTCGCCGGCGGACCACCATCGCCGTTGTTGTTGCTGCCACCACCGTCCCCGGTGGAGTCGCCGTGGTGGCCGGCACCTCCGCATCCGAGGACGAACAGAAGAGGGACCTGACGCGTGATCGACATGAACGCACAGTGGCGTTCAGTCACCTCCGTCTGTGGATCCTTCCAATCAGGTTCCGGGACGAATCGGCTCGTCGTGCACGCCGCTTCAGGCCATGAGCCCGATTGAAAGCCGCCACGGTGGCAGAACGCGGCTCGTTACGGTCGATTTCGCCGGACCGCCTCGCGTCCGTCACGGAGGGTCGCATGTTCGCGCGCGCAGTCGTGCTCTTGGGCTTGTTTGCGGCCTCGGCCTGTGGCCCGACCCCGCAGGGTGATGGACACGGTGACGGCGGCGGCACCGGCGGCGGTGGTGACGGCGGGCCGCAGCCTCCGCCGCCCGCCGGCAACGTCACCGGCACCGTGTGGGCGCCAGGCAACGCGGTCGGTGCCGTACCCGCCGGCTACGAGCTTCCCGTCGCCGGCGCGATGGTCTACTTCGCCGACAACGGCGCGCCGACCGCGATCCCCGACCAGGTCTACTGTGATCGCTGCGAGCTCCATCCCGCGATCTTCTCGACCACGGACGCCAAGGGCCGCTTCACGATCGAGAACGTCTCGGCCGGCTCGCACCGCCTGGTGATCGAGAAGGCGCAGTTCCGCCTCGAGACGATGATCGACGTGCCGGCGCAGCAGGGGCTGGCCGTGCCGGCGGCGCAGACCACGCTGCCGTCGGAGCACGCGCCGGCGCAGGGCAAGTGGACGCCGCGCGTCGCCATCGCGATCGGCGACAGCGATCACATCGAGGACATCTTCGGAAAGATCGGGATGCTCGACGTCGACAGCGAGGGCCGCGTCATCGAGGCCAGCTTCGGGGCCACCGATCGCATCGACCTCTACGGCAACCCGATCGATCCGCCGTTTCCGTCGCAACACGAGGGGACGATCACGACGCTCTTCGGCGACCTCGACCGGATGAAGCGGTACCACATCATCTTCGTCCCCTGTAACTTCGACTCGAACGTCACGCCGCTCGCGTCACCGACGATGCGGCGCAACATCCAGGACTACGTCGCGGCGGGCGGCAAGCTCTACGTGACCGACTGGTCGGCGGAGTGGGAGGACGCGGCGTTCCCGGACTTCATCAAGTTCGACACGCAGCACGACACCACGGCGGCGATGGTCAGCTCGAACACCATCAACCCGGGAGACGGCGACTTCGGCCACTTCGCGATGCACGCGCGTGCGTCCGACGCGGTGCTGGCCGAGTGGCTCGACGGGCAGAAGGCCCCACTCGTCATCCCGGCCGGCGGCGAGGAAGAGGACTTCCCGAGCACGTACGCCGAGGGCGTGATCGACGCGCAGGACTTCGTCGTCGAGGGCAACTGGACCCTCATCCGCGAGACCCCGGCGGTCCGCATCGGCACCGACATGAACGGGATGCCGATCATGAACACCGCGAAGACCTGGATCTCCGGCGATTACATGGGGACCTACTACCCGCACACCGTGACGTTCGAGCCGAGCTGCGGCCGCGTCATGTACTCGACGTACCACACGGCCCAGAAGACTCACGAGTGGCTGGTCCCGCAGGAGCGAGTGCTCCTGCACCTGATCATGGAGATCGGGGTTTGCAACGCGGGACCCGACATCGACTGACGTCGGACGACGTCGAACGACGTCGTCTGACCCGGATCTGCCTGTGGGGATCTCCATCCCTGCAGGGCTAGGAGCTGCCGAAATGCGCTGCCTGATGGTTCTACCTCTCGTGCTTGCGGCCTGTGCCGCGGGCGGTAACGGCGCCGACGACGACGGCGACGACGACGGCACCGGCGACGGCGGCGGCAGCAACTGCACGTCGTGCGACGGCGGCGGCCCTCGCCCCGACGGAGGCAACGGCGGCAGCGACGGCGGTGGCGGCGGCGGCCCCGACGCTCCTCCCGGTGTCTGTGACGACGGCCTCGGTCCGTGGACCGGACACGACAACGTGGCGGCCTCGCAGAATCCGCCGTGCGGGCTGACACCGGGGCAGGTCCCGCAGTTCGTCGCGATCGGCTTCGACGACAACGCGTACTCGGGGCTCGACGGCAGCAACGGCACCGGCGGCTTCTCGTGGGCGGTGTCGATGGCGAACGCGCGCACCAACGCCGACGGCTCCCCGGTCCACCTCTCCTTCTACATGACCACGATCTACATGGATCAGTGGCAGTCGGAGAGCCCGACGTACGTGAAGCGCGCGTGGCGGCAGGCGCTGACGTCCGGCCACGAGATCGGCAATCACACGCAGGGGCATCTCCACGGCCTGATGTTCCCGCTGGTGCAGTGGCGCATGGAGATGCAGTCCTGCATCAATTCGCTCACCAAGCCGTTCGATCCCAACGAGGTGAACTACTCGCCCGACGCGACCAAGGGCATCGGCGCCACCGCCGGCGACATCGTCGGCTTCCGCACGCCGTTCCTCGAATACAACGACGCGACGCTACAGGCCGCGAAGGACATCGGCTTCAAGTACGACTGCAGCATCGAGGACGGCTACCAGCCGGAGCACGACGGCTCGAACTACATGTGGCCGTACACGCTCGACCACGGCAGCCCCGGACACCAGGTGCTCGTCGACTGGGGCCAGCGCCAGCCGATCCAGCCGCGCGCCGGCCTGTGGGAGCTGCCGGTGCACCCGGTCATCGTTCCGCCCGACGACAAGTGCGCGATGTACGGCGTGCCGCCGGGGCTGCGCACGCGCTTGCAGGCGCGGCAGAGCTGGTTCGACGTCGAGGGCGGGAAGATCACCGGCTTCGACTACAACCTGTGGGTCTCCTTCTCGATGACCAAGGCCGAGTTCCTGGCCACGCTGAAGTACACGCTCGATCAGCGCATCGCCGGCAACCGCGCGCCGTTCATGTTCGGCGCGCACACCGACTACTATTCGAGCAAGTACACGGCGGTCCCCAACGCGACGCTGGCCGAGCGCCAGGCCGCGATCGAGGAGTTCGTCGACTACGCCCGCGCCAAGCCGATGGTGCGCGTCAAGGCGAACAAGGAGATCCTCGAATGGGTCCGCAACCCCGATCCGCTGTAGCCGGCGGCGTCTTCGCGCTCGGGCTCGCGCTCGCCGCGTCCGCCTGTGGTCCCGCCGACCCGATCGGCGACGGCGACGGCGGCGGCGGCGGTGACGTCGACGCGCGCGCCATCGACGCCGGGCAATGGACCGGGTTCGACGGCGGCCCGGACGACGGCGACGGGGGCACGGCCGACGAGTGCAACGAGCTCCTCGCGACGATCCGCGACTTCACGCCGTCGACACACGACGACTTCGAGATGCCGATCGACTCGGACTTCGCCTACCCGGGGCTGGTGCGCCCGATGCTCGGGGGCGACGGCAAGCCGGTGTACATGCCCGCGGGCGCGACGCTGCACACGACGGGCCCGTCCCAGTTCGCGCAGTGGTATCGCGACACGCCGAACGTGAACATGACGTTCACGAAGGCGCTGGCGCTGACGGAGACCACGCCCGGGCGCTTCACGTACGACAGCTCGGCGTTCTACCCGCTCGACGGGATGGGCTACGGGAACTCGGGCACGGGCAACGACGGGCTCCAGCACAACTTCCACTTCACGACCGAGATCCACACGACGTTCAAGTACATGGGCGGCGAGGTCTTCAACTTCAACGGCGACGACGACCTCTGGTTGTTCATCAACGGGAAGCTGGCGATCGATCTCGGCGGCCTGCACCCGTCGTTGCCGGGCAGCGTGAACCTCGACGCGGTGGCGACCGCGCTCGGGATCCAGACCGGCCGCATCTACCCGATGGACATCTTCCACGCCGAGCGCCACACGGACGCCTCGAACTTTCACGTCGAGACGACCATCGACTGCTTCATCGTTCCGTAGGAGACGACATGTTGCGAACCCAGACGATCACGAGCATCTGTACGAGCCTCTGTGCGAGCGCGCTCCTTGCAACGGCCTGTTCGAGCGGACGCGCGGGCGGCGGCGACGACGACGACGATGACGACGGCGGTGGCGCCGACGCGTCGGTCGCGGCGTGCGAGCCCACCGCGGCGGGCGCCTTCACCTTCGAGAAGATCGCGCCATGGGCCGACGACGCCAAGGCAGCGTACTCGTTCGTGCACGACGACTACTGCGGCGCGCAGCTGCACGGCATCCAGGAGAACGCGCTGCCCGCGCTCGAGCAGGCCGGCGTGCGCGCCGGCATCGGCGCCATCGCGGGCGAGTGCGAGGACAACGAGGCGTGGGATCTGCTCGCGCTCGCCGAGGCGACGGGCAACGAGATCGTCAGTCACTCGCACACCCACGTGAACATCACGACCGGGAACGCATCGACCGAGGTCGCCGGCGCGAAGGCGATGCTCGACCAGCACTCGATGAAGCCGATCTCGTACTACGTCTTCCCGTACGACTTCTTCACGCCGCAGACCATCGCGGCGGTGGCCGCCGCGGGTCACATCGGCGCGCGCGCCGGCCTACGCGACGACAACGACGGCTTCAACAACCCGCCCATCAACAGCGCCGATCCGGTCAAGGACATGGAGACCGAGTTCGACGTGTGGCCGCGCAGCTACTCGAAGTACGCGCTCTTCTTCCCCGAGGAAGTGCTGAAGGTCCACATCTTCAACGCGATCGAGCGCGGCGGCTGGGCGATGCGCGAGTTCCACAGCGTCATGCCCGACGGCGCCGACGCGGCACAGCACGGGTTCGGTCCGATCGAGCTGGCGCCGTACAAGCGTCACCTCGCGTTCCTGCGCGACGCCTGGGACAAGGGCCTGGTGTGGACCGCTCCACCGTCGGAGGTGATCCGCTATCGCCGCGCCCGTACCGCGTGCAAGGCGAGCGTGAGCGGAGACATGATCACGTACGACACGTCGACGGGCGACTGCGTCACGTACGCGACGCCGATCAGCGTGATCGTGACGACGGCCAACGACGTACCGCGCATCGACGGCACGCAGAACGGCGTCGCGGTCCTGACCCGCAAGCTCGGCCCGAACCGCTTCAGCGTCACCGCCGATCCCACCAAGGGCGCCGTCGCGCTGACCGGCTGCTCGAATCCCGGCTTCCAGATCGATCCCGCGATCGACATCGGCGTGAAGCCGACGCCGGCCGCGTCGGTGTGCCTCATCGAGACCGTCACCGGCGCGGGCGGCATGGGCAAGATGGACAACCTCGAGCGCACGCCCGAGATGCTCCAGATCCTGCCCAACCCGGGCCAGGCCGACGGCCGCACCGGCAGCTGGTCGTGGTACCCGCAGGCCGCGATGGTCGACATCGGCACCGACGGTGGCAACAAGGCGCTCCACTACCGCGGCACCGGTCTCGCGGCGTGGACCGGCGTGACGCTGGCCTTCCTCGGCGGCAACGGCGCCGGCACCTGCTACGACGCGACCCGCTACACCGGCATCCGCTTCCGTCTGAAGGGCAGCGTCACCGCGACCGACGAGCTCAACGGCAAGCTCGTCGTCTCGCTTGTCACCTCCGAGACGCAATCGCGCGACATCGGCGGTGACCTCGTCGGCTCGGGCGGGCACTTCAACAAGGTCATCCCGATCACCAACGGCTGGACCACGGTGTCGATCGCGTTCGCCGAGCTCAACCGCCCGACCTGGGGCGCGACCACGATGCTGAGCGCGGTCGCCAAGGGCAAGCTCCAGGCGATCGACTGGGGTGTCACCAACATGGCGTCGTCGTTCGACGTGTGGATCGACGATATCGAGTTGTACTAGGAGTGGACGTCAGGCCTCGGACCTCGGACCTCGGGCCTCGGCCAGACCCAGACGTCGCTCACCCGCGCGGGATGTTGTGCGGGGATGGCGGGTCTGTTGAGATCAGCGGATGGAGTCCGATGACGCGGCGAGGGGACCGCGCGGCACGCATGTCTTGCCGCACCTGCGCGAGACCGTCGTCGCGACCGATGGCTCGACGTCGCCACGCCCCGAGGCCACGAGCAGCGAGCGCACCGCGCCGAAGCATCAGCTGGTGAAGCTGCTCGGCAAGGGCGGGATGGGCGAGGTGTTCGTGGCGTTCGATCCGGCGCTGCGCCGGCGCGTCGCGTTCAAGCGGCTGCTGCCGGAGCATCATCAGAATCCGAACCTGTCGGCGCGCTTCCTGACCGAGGTGCAGGTCACGGCGCAGCTCGATCACCCGAACGTCGTGCCGGTGAACGGGTTCGAGCTCTCCGAGGACGGCACGCTCGGCTACTCGATGAAGCTGGTGAAGGGCAAGGACCTCGCTCACCACATCGAGAAGTGGCGCGGCGACGCGGCGACGTGGTCGGTGCGCGAGGCGCAGCGGCGGCTGGCGTCGCGCATCGACATCTTCCTGCGCATCTGCGAGGCGATGACGTACGCGCACGAGAAGGGCGTGCTGCACCGCGATCTCAAGCCCGAGAACGTGATGGTCGGGACGTTCAACGACGTCTACGTCATGGACTGGGGCATCTTCCGCGTCATCGGCTCGCCCGCAGCCGACGACGCCGTGTCGATGTCGCCGGAAGCCGCGCAGAGCGCCGGCCACGGCAAGACCCTCGACGGCATGGTGCTCGGCACGCCGGGCTACATGTCGCCCGAGCAGGCCAACGGCATGGTGTCGACGCTCGATGCGCGCTCCGACCTGTTCACGCTCGGGATCATCCTCGCCGAGCTGGTCACCCTGCGCTCGGCGCGGCCGGCGTCGACCGTCGAGGACGCGCTGAACATGGCGCGCAGCGGATACGTGCCGCCCCTGGTCTCCGCGACGCCGCGCCTCGGCATCGCGCGCGAGCTGCGCGCCATCGTGGCCCGCGCGACGCAGATCGATCCCGGCCGGCGCTACGCGTCGGTGCACGAGCTGAGCGACGACCTGCGGCGGTACCTACGCACCGAGGCCGTGGCGGCGAGCCCCGACAACGCCGTGCAGAAGGCCGCGCGCTGGATCGGACGCCATCGCATGGTCGCCCTCGCCACGATCCTCGCGCTGCTCGCGGTCGGCGCCGGCGCCGTGGCCTGGCAGATCCGCCGCAGCAGCCAGGCCGAGGAAGCGCTCATGCGCCGCCACGCGCGGCATCAGGCGCTCGCCGTCGCCGCGGCGCGCCACGCCGATGCGCTCGACGCGCAGCTCGGACGCTGGCAGGTCGCCGCCGCCGGCTTCGTCGGCCGCGCCAGCGTGGTGCTCGCCGACGACGATCACGGCGCTGGCGCGAGCACAACGCCGGTGTTCCTGTCGACGGCGTTCGACAGCGGCAACGGCCCGCCCGACCTCGCGCGGTCGCGGCGGTACGGAACCGACGTGAGTCTCGACGCACCGGTCGTGCAGCTCGCGCCCGGCGTGACGTTCGCCGGCGACATCGAGCGTCAGGCCGCGCGCGCCGTCGGGCTGCGACGCGCGATGCTCGACGCGATGCTCGCGACGTCGCCGGCGACGGCCGCACCCGCCGACGACACCGCGGCGCGTGCGCTGGTCCTCGACACCGGCGTCCCCGCGCTGCGCGCATTCGTGACGTCCGACGACGGCGTCCACGTCTCGCTCCCCGGCACCGGCGGCTTCGCGCCCGATTACGACGGACGGACACGCAAGAAGTACACGTCGGCGCTGGCCAGCGCGCTGCGCCCCGGCTCGGTCGCGTGGGGCGAGCCCTACGCCGATCGCCACGGGCTCGGGCTCGTCCTCCCGATCGCCGGTGTCGTCCTCGCCGGTGACGAGGTGCGCGGCGTCGCCGGTCTCGAGCTCTCGCTGGCGTGGATCGGCGAGCACGCGCTGACCACCAGGCTCGCCGGCGCGAAGGAGACGCTCCTCCTCGACGCGAGCGGTCGCGTCGTCGTGCATCGCGTCGCCGGCGCCGCGCCGGTCTATGCAACGCCCGAGGGCACGGGCGAGAGCGAGGACCTGCGCTTCGCGTCGTTCACGCACGAGCAGGCGCGCCGGGCCATCGCGGGCCCCGAGGCCGGCGTGGTCGAGCTGCCCGACGGCCGTCTGGTCGCGCTCTACCCGCTCTCCACCCTGCCCTACACCTTCGTGCTCATCGCCGATCCGCGCGCCATGACCCCGTAGCGAGCGATTGGCGAGCGCTCGACAATGCGTCTCGGTGCGGGCGACACCGGCAACGAGCGGCGAGGCGTCCGCGGTCAGCGTGGTCCGGCTGGTCCAGAGCCAGCTCGCGCTCAGCTTCCAGCGACTTCTCGCAAGCGATTCGTAGCCGCCAGGCTCGAATGGCGGGGCACTGGCGCACGGCGTGCTCGCCTCGCACACGGCGGGCGCCTGAGCACATACGCTGCGCGCGAAGGATTTCGAGGATCTGCGACCGGCGAAGTTGGAAAGCAGCTTGCAAATCCCGTCGCGGACCCGCATGAACGACGCCCTCCGCGAGCTGAAACACGGGACTCAGGCGCACCACGCCGAGGCCGAGCGTCATGTCCAGATTCTCGATGACGCCGCGACGGTCGCGACGTACGAGCGGTACCTGCGACGGATGCTCGGCTTCCACGCGCCCATGGAGGAGCGGTTCGCGCGGCACGCGGAGCTCGAGGCGCTCGGCTTCGACGCGGCGGCGCGGCGCAAGCAGCAGCTGTTGCGCGCCGATCTGGTCACGCTGGGGTCGGTAACGCCCGAGGTGTACTGCCGGGCGCTGCACGATACCGCCGACCTCGCGAGCGCGATCGGCGCGGCCTACGTGATCGAAAGCGCGACGCTGGGCGGCCGCTTCATCCTCCGCCGGTTGCCGGCGCGCCTCCGTCATCTCTCCGGCGTGGCGACGGCGTTCCTCGAGGGCTACGGCGCCGCGACGGGTGCGATGTGGCGGCGCTTCGCGGCGGTCGCGCACCAAGGTCTCTCCGACGCGGCCGCGCGTCAACGTGCGATCGAGAGCGCGCAGGCGACGTTCATGCGGCTCACCACGTGGCTCGACGAGCCGGCGGCACCGGCGCCGCGGCCGTTCCGTGCCCTCCACCGGCTGCGCTCCAGCGAGGCTCGCTCGTGACCGCGACGCAGCCCACGAGGCCACCGTGAGCGACGAGCACATCCGCATCCTCAACGTCAACGACCACGAGACGTCACGGTCCGTCACCGAGGAGATGTTGCGTCAAGGCGGCTTCGAGGTCGTGTCCGTCGACAATGGCGGTGCCGCGCTCTCGGCCGCGCGCGACGACATCGACGTCGTCCTCCTCGACGTGCAGCTCCCCGACTTCGACGGGTACGAGGTGTGCCGGCGGCTCAAGGCCGATCCGGAGACGGCGAACCTGATCGTCCTCCTCAGCTCGGCGACGTCCGTCACGACGAACAACAAGATCACCGGCCTCGACTCCGGCGCCGACGGATACCTCGTGCAGCCGTACGAGCCGGCCGAGCTGTTCGCGACCCTGCGCTCGCTCCTGCGGGCGCGTGCCGCCGAGCGCCGCGCACAGGCGCTGGCCGACGAGCTTCGCCTCGCGATGGCCGTGCGTGACGAGTTCCTGGCCATGCTGGGCCACGAACTGCGTAACCCGCTCGCCACGATGACCACCGCGCTCGAGATGCTGCACATGCGCCGGGACCCGGCCTCCCTCGACCGCTACCTGCCGCTGCTCGGACGGCAGACCGCAAACCTCGCCCACATCGTCGACGATCTCCTCGACATCGCGCGCATCACGCACGGCAAGGTCACGATCCGCCGCGACGTGGTGGATCTGGTCCACATCGTCGAGAAGTGCGTCGACGGCCAGCGCGACGCGGCCCGACGCGCCGAACACACCATCGTCTTGAAGACGCCGGGCGCGCCGGTGTGCGTGGTGGGCGACGCCGTGCGCCTCGATCAGATCGCGAACAACCTGCTCACCAACGCCATCAAGTACACGCCGCAAGGGGGCCAGATCACCGTGTCGGTGTCCGCGGTCGGCGAGCACGCGCGCCTCGACGTCCTCGACAACGGCATCGGGATGACCGCCGAGCTGCGCGCCCGCGTCTTCGACGTGTTCGTGCAGGCCAAGCAGGGTATGGACCGCGCGCCCGGCGGGCTCGGGCTCGGGCTCGCCGTGGTGCGGAACCTCGTCGAGCTGCACGGCGGCAAGGTGACCGCGGCGAGTGACGGCACCGGCACCGGCAGCTGTTTCTCGGTGCAGCTGCCGCTGGCGCGCGCGTCGTCGGAGTCCTCGAGTCCGAAGGCCGAGGGAGAAGGCGAACGCACCGCCGGCGCGCGCATCGTCGTCATCGACGACAACGAAGACATGCGCGAGATGCTGTGCGAGGCGCTCGAGGGCATGGACTACGAGGTCCACAGCGCAGGCGACGGCAAGCAAGGCCTCGAGCTCGTGCTCGCGCTGCGCCCCGACATCGCGCTGGTCGACATCGGGCTCCCCGAGATGGACGGCTACGCCGTGGCGCGAGAGATCCATGCGCGCTGCAACGGCGCGGCGCCGCGCCTCATCGCGATGACCGGCTACGGCCAGCCCGCCGACCGCGCGCGCACGCGCGAGGCCGGCTTCGGATCGCACCTCGTGAAGCCGGTATCGCTGGCTCAGCTCGAGACCGAGCTCCGGCGCGTCAGCGCAGACTGACGTCTGCGACCAGGCGGACGCTGCCAGGGCGAGGACGAGGGCGAGGACGCGGGGCTACCGGGACGCGGCGGTCACCACCACATCGAGGCGGAGATGCGGAGCAGGTGCGTGTCGGGCGCCAGCGTCTCGTGCGGATAGCCGGGCGCGACGCGGTCGCCGTTCACGTAATGCGAGTAGCCGATCATCACCTGCTCGTTCGAGGCGAAGCGCGTGCGCAGGATGACCGACGGCGAGAAGACGTGGAAGGTCTGGCGGCTGTCGGAGGTGTCGGGGCGGACGAGGTCGTAGCGGAAGTCGCCGCCGATCCACTTGCGCGGGGTCCACGTGGCCTCGCCGCCGAGCTTCAGCTTGCCGCGCGCGCCCGTGAACGCGGCGTCGTCGCTGCGCACGCGGTTGTACATGACGAAGGCGGCGAGCACGACGTCGGGGCCCTGGCCCCAGAAGTCCTCGACGCCCCGCTTGTAGCGCTCGAGGCTGAACACGTGCTGCGCCAGGACGGTGTCGATGGTGCCGGTGCCCGTGGCCGCCTCGCCGAAGTAGTTGTCGCGCAGGTTCCAGCCCTCGAACGAGTGCAGGGCCTCGAACGCGCCGGCCACGCGCAGCGGGTTGTCCGAGAAGATGCGCGACAGGCCGAGGTAGCCGTCGCCCCACTTGCTCTCGATGAGCTTGGCGTCGACGCCGACGTTGGTGACGCGGCCGTCCTCCTCGTTGGAGAGGCGCGCGTCGTCGGTCCACTCGGTGAGGGCGTGCGCCGCGACGGTGAGGTTCTTGCCGATGCCGAGGCCGACGTGACCGTGGTGCAGGAACGTCGAGCCCTGCTGGAGCTCGCCCGGGTACGGCAGGTACGGCGCCTCGAGGCCGGGCACCTGCGGCGCGACCTGCAGCTTGGCGCCGAGGCCGTGATCGACGAGGAGCGTGAGCTCGGGGGTGAGCCGGAGGAACGCGCTCACCGTCTCGCCGCCGACGTGGGTGGCGCCGAACAGGTACGTGTCGTACTTGCCGGCGTCGTACTCGCCGGCCATGCCGTAGCGGTTGGAGAACGCGCCGACGTTCCAGTTCACGCCGCCCTTGTCACCGAACAGCCGCGGCAGCTCGAAGCTGACGAAGGACTGGTTGATGCCGAGCTGCGACAGCAGATCGCGATAGCTCGCGTCGCTGATGTCGTAGGCGGCGAGCACGACGTTGGCGGCGACGGTGCCGTTGCCGTATTGCAGCCACACCTCCGTCCACGGACCGCCCGAGACGTTGGTGTAGCGCCAGTCGGTGTACGAGCCGTCGGGGATCTGCGGCGGCGAGTGCAGCTTGCTGCCGTTGTCGACGCCGGGCCCGAAGCTCGAGCCCGAGCCGATACCGACGCGCAGCGGCAACCGCAGATACCCGTGGACCGAGAGCGCGAAGCCCTCGCTGTCCTCGCCGGACGAGTTACGCGGCCGGTTGTCACCGCCGAGGCCGCGGCTGTAGACGTCCGGTACACCGATCGGACCGGCCGGGCTCGCCACGCTCGACGTCGCGCCAGCGTCACCGCCGCCAACGCCACCACTCGCGGCCACGGCCGCCGCCGCCGCGCCGAGCGTGTCACAACCGATGACCTCGATGCTGTCGAGGTACAGGTCGAGCACCGCGCCGGGCGCCGTGGTCTGCCACTGCACACCGAACAGCTTGGCCTTGTCGACGCCGGGCGGATTCGGCTTGCCCCATCCGCCCTCCTGCTTCAGCTGCTCGAACGGCACCTCGTAGCGCACCCACTCCTCGGTGAGCTGGAACGACAGTCCGAAGTCGTTGTAGCACTCGGTGCACACGCCGCCGCGCGGGTCGGTGTTACCGTCGGGAAGCTTCACGCGCACGTATGGGCTGCCGCTCGGCCCGCGCTTCGCCTTGAAGGCGATGCCTCGGAACGTGCTCGCGTCGATCGGTGCGTCCGACTCGGTGAACCCGAGCCCGACGCCGCCGTACACCTCGCCGCTCGCCGCCAGCGTGCCCTGCACGTGCACCGGTCCCGTCCCGCTCATCTCGAGCTTGGTGCCGGCCTCGTCGGCGTACGTGTACGCGCCGTCGAGGCTCACCGGACAGTCCGCGTCCGCCGCACCCGCACACACGCCGAGAACCACCGCCGTTCGAACAGCTAACTTCATGGGGTCCTACTCGTAGAAGCGGATGTCGTCGACGGCGATGTCGAACGACACGTCCTTGTCGGCCTGGAACAGCACCGCCGTGACGTCGGCCGCGGCGAACGGGACGTTCTTGCCCCAGCCGCCCTGGCGCAGCTGACCGAACTCGACGACGTAGTCCTTCCACTCGCCGGTCAGATCGACGAGCGTGCCGTGCAGGTCGTCGCACTCCTCGCCCATCACCGTGCTCGGCGTGCACGTGCCGCCGCGATCGGTCGGCGTCACGCCGACGATCTCGAGCGACACCGTGATAGGGACGTTCCCCTTGGCCTTGAACGCGATGCTCGTGAAGCGACTCGCGTCGTAGGGCGAGCGCGGGCCGGTCATGCCGACCGCTTCCGGGTTGTTGAGGTCGAAGCCCATGCCCGCGCCCCACACCGTGAAGCCGCTGCCGGACGTGCCGGCCGAGAACGCGCTGCCCTCGGCGCCGCCGGTGGTCGTGGTGAAGCCCGCGCCCGGCGGGATCTGGTTGCCCGTCGTGCTCTCGTCGTTGAACGTGTACCAGCCGCCCATGCGGCCGTTGCTCTCGTTGATGGCGTCGTCGCCGTCCTCGAGATCGTCGATCAGGTCCATCGGCCCCGTCGGCCCCGGTCCGTCGTCGTCGCCGCCGCTGCCTGCACAGCCGGCGAGCCCCGTGCCGGCGACCAGCGTGATCAGGAACCGCCATGAATTCGTCCGCATCGCGTCCTCCTCTTTCGACTTCCTGACCCGAATGAGAAGCGCCGCGCCTCCATCGGGTCAGGGACTCGACGACCTCTATCACCGGCGCGTGCAGTTGCAGCCGGTCGACGAATTACCGCCATGGGAACGATCGAAAGAGTGACGAGCGGCGCAGCGCGCGACGGTACGGATCGTTCATCGATGCCGTCGTCGATGTCGCGCCTCCTCCTGCTCGCCGTCCTCCTCGCCGCGTGCGCACCCCGCTCGCAGGCCGAACCCGGCGTGCTCCTGATCGAGGAGAAGGAGCAGACGTCGTCGTTCATCCGCAACTTCAACCCGTTGCTCGAGGTCGGCGACGTGCGCTGGCCGGCGCTCCACTCGATGTACGAGCCGCTGTTCATCTACAACCCGCTCGATGGCGCATACGTGCCGTGGCTCGGCACGGCGTACGAGTGGAGCGCCGACCATCGCCGCCTGCGCATCGACCTGCGCCCCGGCGTGCGCTGGTCGGACGGCGCGTCGTTCACCGCGAAGGACGTCGCCTTCACGTTCGGGCTGCTCGAGAAGTTCGACGCGCTCGACCTGCGCGGCGTCGGCGAGTTCCTCGAGGGCGTCACCGCCGTCGACGATCACACCGTCGAGCTCGCGTTCCGCCGCGTCTTCATCCCCGGCTTCTATTACCTCGCGCAGCAGCCGATCGTCCCCGAGCACATCTGGAAGGACGTCGCCGATCCGGTGTCGTGGGCCAACCCGCACCCGGTCGCGACCGGCCCGTTCACGGAGATCTCGACGTTCGAGACGCAGGCCTACCAGGTCGAGCGCAACCCGTATTACTGGCAGCTGCCCGAGCGGCCACAGGTGAAGGCCATCCGCTTCCTCGCCTTCCCGGGCAACGACCAGGCCGCGTTCGCGCTGGTGAGCGGCGAGGTCGACTGGGCCGGCAGCTTCGTCCCGGCGATCGACCGCATCTTCGCCGCCGAGGATCGCGAGCATCACCACTACTGGTTCCCGCCCATCGACGGCGGCGTGCTCCTCTACGCCAACCACACCCGGCCGCCGTACGACGACGTGCGCGTGCGCAAGGCGCTGTCGATGGCGATCGACCGCGACCTCGTCGTCGAGGTCGGCATGTACGGGTACACCAGGCCGGCCGACGCGACCGGCCTCAACGACGCGCATCGCCGCTACAAGGACGCGCGCGCGATGGCGGCCGGCGACTGGATCCTCCACGACCCGGAGCGTGCGTCGGCGCTCCTCGACGAGGCGGGCTTCAAGCGCGGCCGCGACGGCATCCGCCGCCTGCCCGACGGCTCGCGCTGGTCGGTCACGATCCAGGTCCCATCCGGCTGGTCGGACTGGGTGCGCGCCACGCAGGTCATCGCGCGCGGGCTGCGCGCCGCCGGCATCGACGCGCACATGAAGGCGCACGACTTCAACGCCTGGTACGAGCAGGTGCAGGCCGGCGACTTCACGCTGGCGATCGGCTGGGCCGAGCCGTACCCGACGCCGTACGGCTACTACCGCGCCATGATGTCGACGGCGACCGTGAAGCCGGTCGGCGTCGCGGCGCCGGAGAACTGGCACCGCTTCGGCTCGCCCGAGGCCGACGTGCTCCTCGAGAAGCTCGAGGCCACCGCCGATCCCGCCGAGGAGCACCACCTCACCAACGAGCTGCAGCAGCTGTTCGTCGAGCGCGTGCCCGCGATCCCGCTGTTCCCGGGCCCGCTCTGGGGCGCGTACAACAGCACGCGCTTCACCGGCTTCCCCGACGCCGACAACCCGTACGCACCGCTGTCGCCGAATCTCAATCCGCAGGCGCTCCTCGTGCTCACGCGGCTGGTGCCGAGATGAGGTATCTGGCGCGGCGCCTCGCGTTCTACCTGATCGCTGCGTGGGCGTCGGTGACGCTCGCGTTCGTCATCCCGCGCCTCATGCCCGGCGACCCCGAGGCGACGATGTTCTCGCGCTTCCACGGCAAGCTCGATCCGGAGGCGATGACCGCGTTGCGCGAGACCTTCGGCTTCAGCGACGAGCCGCTGTGGCGCCAGTACCTCTCGTACATCGGGCACGTCGCGTCGGGCGACCTCGGCGTGTCGGTGAGCTACTTCCCGGCGCGCGTCGGCGACGTCATCGCGACCGGCATGGTGTGGACGCTCTTCCTCGCCGGCATGGCGGTGGTGATGGCGTACGCGATCGGCACGCTGCTCGGCATCGCGGCGGCGTGGCGGCGCGGCGGCTGGCTCGACGCCGTCGGACCGCCGCTGTTCGTGCTGCTCGGCGCGTTTCCGTTCTTCTGGCTCGCCATGCTGCTGCTCTTCCTGTTCGGCTTCACGCTGGGCTGGACGCCGGTGCGGCACGCGTACGACGCGCAGGTCTCGACGGGCCTCTCCGTCGAGTTCCTGTGGAGCGTCATGACGCACGCGGCGCTGCCGGCGATCACGATCGTGGTCGCCACCGTCGGCAGCTGGATGCTCGACATGCGCAACACCATGATGAGCATCCTCGGCGAGGACTACATCACGATGGCCCACGCCAAGGGCCTGCCGCCGCGGCGTGTGATGTTCCGCTACGCCGCGCGCAACGCGCTCCTGCCGAGCGTGACGTCCTTCGGCATGGCGCTCGGCTTCGTGCTCTCGGGCTCGCTGCTCACCGAGATCGTCTTCTCGTACCCGGGCCAGGGATACCTGCTCATCCAGGCCGTCCGCAGCCTCGATTACCCGCTCATCCAGGGGCTGTTCTTGACCATCACGCTCGCCGTGCTCGGCGCCAACTTCCTCGTGGACATCGTGTACGTGTGGCTCGATCCGCGCGCGCGCGCAGGGAGCACGAAGTGAACCAGCTCCTGCGCAATCGCCGCGCGCTCGTCGGCCTCGGCATCCTCGGCTTCTTCGCGCTGCTCGCGCTGATCGGCCCGTTCTTCATCGGCGACCCCACGGCGATGGTCGCCCGCCCCCTGTCACCGCCGTCGTGGGAGCACTGGCTCGGCACGACCGGCCAGGGCCAGGACGTGCTCGCGCAGACCATCGCCGGCGCACGCACGACGCTCGTCATCGGCTTCGTCGTCGGGTTCGCACAGGTCGCGATCGGCGCGCTGGTCGGCACCACGGCCGGCTACGCCGGCGGCATCGTCGACGACGCGCTCACGCTCGTCATCAACGTCTTCCTCATCATGCCCGGCCTGCCGCTCATGGTGATCGTCGCCGCGTACCTGCCGACCGGCTCGTTCACCATCGCGCTCGTCCTCATCGCGACCGGCTGGGCGTGGAGCGCACGCGTCATCCGCTCGCAGGCGATGTCCCTGCGCGACCGCGACTTCGTCCTCGCCGCGCGCCTCGCCGGCGAGAACCCGCTGCGCATCGTCACGCACGAGATCGTGCCCAACATGACGTCGCTCCTCACGTCGGCGTTCATCGGCGCGACCATCTACGCCATCGGCGCCGAGGTCGCGCTCGAGTTCCTCGGCCTCGGCGACGTCGCCGCCGTCACCTGGGGCACGAACCTGTACTGGGCGTCGAACGACTCGGCGCTCCTCACCGGCGCATGGTGGACGTTCGTGCCCACCGGCACCTGTGTCGCGCTCCTCGGCTCGGCGCTGGCGCTCGTCAACAGCGCCATCGACGAGGTCGGCAATCCGCGCCTGCGCACCGAGCACGCCTTCGTCGACGAATTGCGCCAGGCCGGCATCACGCCGGGGCTGTCGACACCGGTCCTGCGGCGAGAGGTCTCGTAGAACATGTCCACGGAGCTCTTGCGCGTCGAGGATCTGCGGGTCGAGTACCTCACCGCCACCGGACGCGTGCGGGTCGTCGACGACGTCTCGTTCGTCGTGCGCCGCGGCGAGATCCTCGGCCTCGCCGGCGAATCCGGCAGCGGCAAGACCACCGTCGCGCTCGCCATCCTGCGGCTCCTCAAGGCGCCCGCCGCCATCACCGGCGGCCGCGTCCTCTTCGAGGGTCGCGACCTCCTCGACCTCGACGAGATCGAGCTGCGCCGGCTACGCGGCCGAAAGATCGCGCTGGTCACGCAGAGCGCCATGAACGCGCTCAACCCGGTGCTCACCATCGGCGAGCAGCTCTCCGACGCCATCATCGAGCACGAGCGCATCACGCGCTTCCGCGCCCTCGAGCGCGCCCGCGCCCAGCTCGAGGTCGTCGGCATCGATCCCGACCGCGTGAACAGCTATCCGCACGAGCTGTCAGGCGGCATGCGCCAGCGCGTCGTCATCGCCATGGCGCTGGTGCTGTCGCCGTCGCTGGTGCTCATGGACGAGCCGACCACCGCCCTCGACGTCATCATCCAGCGCGAGATCCTTGCCCAGATCGCGAAGCTGCGCGACGAGCGCGGGTTCTCGATCCTCTTCATCAGCCACGACCTCTCGGTGCTCCTCGATCTGTGCACGCGCATCGGCGTCCTCTACGCCGGCCGCCTCGTCGAGGCCGGCCCGGCGCGCACGCTCACGTACAAGCCGCGCCACCCGTACACCGAGGGCCTGCTCGCGTGCTTCCCGTCGCTGCAAGGCCCGCCTGGCCCGATGCCTCGCCTGGTCGGCATCGGCGGCGCACCACCCGATCCGCGCGCTCCGCCGCCCGGCTGTCGCTTTCATCCGCGCTGCTCGAGCTGCGTCGAGGTCTGCCGCACGACCGCGCCCGCGCTCACCACGATCGCAACGGACCACGAGGTCGCATGTCATCGCCTCCACACGAACCCGAACCCGTCCTGATCGTCCAGCGTCTCGGCAAGCGCTTCGGGACGCACCAGGCGCTCGACGACGTCTCCTTCGAGGTCGCCCGCGGCGAGGCCCTCGCCCTCGTCGGCGAATCCGGCAGCGGCAAGAGCACGGTGGCGCGCATCGTCGCCGGCCTCACCGAGGCGACCACCGGCAAGGTCGTGAGCACCGGCAAGGTGCAGATGATCTTCCAGGACCCGTTCGCGTCGCTCAACCCGGTCCACACCGTCGGCTATCACCTCGCGCGCCCGCTGGTGTGCCATCGCAAGGCGCGCGGCAAGTCCGCGGTCACCGCGCGCGTGCACGAGCTCCTCACCGCCGTCGGCCTCGGTCCCGCCGCCGAGATCGCCGCCAAGCACCCGCACCAGCTCTCCGGCGGTCAGCGCCAGCGCGTCGCCATCGCACGCGCCCTCGCCGTCGAGCCTGACCTCATCCTCGCCGACGAGCCCACCAGCATGCTCGACGCGTCGATCCGCATCGGCGTGCTCAACCTGCTGCGCGATCTCAAGGAGCAGCGGGGCATCGCGATCGTGCTCATCACGCACGACCTCGGCAGCGCCCGTTACCTCGCCGATCGCACGGTCGTTCTGTTCCGCGGCCGCATCGTCGAGGCGGGCGTGACCTCCGCCCTCCTCGCCGCCCCGCAGCACAGCTACACGCAGCGCCTCATCGAGTGCGCGTGACCTTCGACAGCCCGCGCGGCCGGTCGGAGTCGATGCCCTTCGCCATCGCCAGCGACCGCGCCCACAGCTGACCGGGCACCACGCTCACGATCGGCGACAGCCACTCGGGCACGCCGGCCGGCAGCCGGATCTGCGACGCCGTCCGCGCCAGCACCTCTTCGCGATCCGAGAGCGCGATCACGCGCGCGCCGCGGCTGTCGAGCACGTCCAGGAGCGCGCCCACGTCGTCGCTGGCCTTGCCGGTCGGGGCCACCAGCACCACCGGGAAGCCGTACTCGAGCATCGCGATCGGCCCGTGCAGCAGATCGGCCGGTGAGTACGCCTCGGCCAGCACGTAGCTGGTCTCCTTCATCTTGAGGGCGATCTCGAACGCCGTGCAGTAGTTGAAGCCGCGCCCCAGCACCAGGAAGCGGCCGGCGTTCATGTAGTGCATCGCCAGCTCGCCGATGGCAGCCACGCCGCTCGCGCCGAGCGCCGCCTCGACGGCGTGCGGCACCGCATCGAGCTCCTCGCGCCGCCTGGGATCGCTGCCCATCTCTGCCGACAGCATCGCGATCATCAGCAGCTGGTTCGTGTACGTTTTGGTCGCGGCGACGGCGTGCTCGGTCCCCGACGCGAGGAGGAGTGTGAGGTCCGCCGCCTTGGCGAGCGGCGAATCGATCTCGTTCGTGATCGCCAGCGTCAGCCCGCCCTGCCGCCGCGCCTCGTCGAGGACCGCGACGACATCCGGAGATTGCCCCGACTGCGAGATGCCGATCGTCAACGCGCGTCCGAGCCGCGGCGGCGCGCCGTACAGCGTGAACAAGGACGGTACGGCCAGTGCCACGCTCAGCTGGTTGTGCGCGCCCAGGACGTACTGCGCGTACCGGGCGGCGTTGTCGCTCGTGCCGCGCGCCGCGATCACCACCCACTCGGGATCGAAGGTGCGGATCCGCGCTGCGGCCTCGCGCACCGCATCGCGGCGTCGGGCCAGGAGTCGGGCAAGTGCCCCGGGTTGTTCGTCGATCTCGCGAAGGAGCTGTACCGCCACGACCTAGGTGTGACAGACGGACCCCCATCACGGAAGCGCAGAGAAAAAGTGCGCATCGCTCTGACCCGAACCGACCGCGCCCTCCCTCACTACCCACATACCGTGAACGTATGAGCATCTGCACCCGACCCCTGCTCGTCGGCCTCTGCCTCGCCGCCGCCTGTTCGCCAGGACACAATGGCGCGGACGACGACGGAACCGACGATGGCGGAAGACCGACGGACGCATGTCCATGTCCGGACGGCGGCGGCGGCGGTGACGGGGGTGGCGGCGGCAGCGACGGTGGCGGGGGCGGCGGAGACGGTGGCACCGGCGGATGCACGGGCTCGAGCTCCGGCGCGGCGCAACCCTTCGGCAACCATGCGCGCCCGTATCACACGGGGACGATCCTGCCGTCGCATCACGACCAGACGCAGCTCGACGACGCGGTGCGCGACTTCTACGACGAGTGGAAGGCCGACTACCTGCGCGCCGGCTGCGGCGCCGGTCGCTACTACATCCTGGCGGGCGGCGGTCACCAGACGGTGAGCGAGGCCCACGGCTACGGAATGCTCGTCATGGCGCTCATGGCCGGCCACGATCCGCAGGCCAAGACCATCTTCGACGGCCTGGTCCACTACTACCAGGATCATCCATCGGCCATCGTGCCGTCGCTCATGTCGTGGGCCCAGGGGTCGTCGTGCCAGAACGTCGAGGGCGACAACAGCGCGACCGATGGCGATCTCGACATCGCGTACGCGCTGCTCCTGGCCGACAAGCAGTGGAGCTCGGGCGGCGCCATCAACTACCGCCAGCTCGCCGAGGAGATCATCGACGGCATCCGCAGCGGCGAGGTCGACAACGCCGTCAACTACGTCCAGCTCGGTGACTGGGCGCGCGAGGGCGAGCACGGCCGGGCCACGCGCTCGAGCGACTTCATGCCGTCGCACTTCGAGACGTTCGCCGCGATCACCGGCGACACCTCGTGGCGTCAGATCCGCGATCGCAGCTACAGCATCATGCAGACGGTCCAGACCACGCACGCGGCGCAGAGCGGCCTGCTCCCCGACTTCATCGAGGACGCGGCGACCACGCCGCGACCCGCCGACCCCGGCTTCCTCGAGGGCGCGCGTGACGGCCAGTACGCGTACAACGCGTGCCGCGATCCGTGGCGCATCGCGACCGACTACGTGCTGAACGGCGACAGCCGCAGCAAGACGATCGTGCAGCGCATGAACACGTGGATCCGCCAGAAGACCGGCAACAATCCCGGCGCGATCCTCCCTGGTTACAACCTCGCCGGCAACAGCACCGGTGGGAACTACCTCGACCTCGCCTTCGTGGCGCCGTTCGGCGTCGGGGCGATGGTCGATGCGAGCAATCAGAACTGGCTCAACAGTGTCTGGGATACGACCGTCGCCAATTACGGTGCCGGTTACTACCAGGACACGGTTGCACTCTTGTCGCTCGTCACCATGAGCGGCAACTGGTGGTCGCCGGAGGCAGCTCCCTGCCCTTAGGGAGAACTGGAGAAGAAGTCGTGTCGTGGCTCAGCAACCTGCAGAACGCGTATGCGATCCACAACGTGATCGCCCACCGGCCGGAGTTGCCGGTTTACGTGATCCGCGACGGTGCGGACGGCCTGGAGTGGATGGATCTCTCCGATCCAGGTGAGCGACTCAAGCCGTTCCACTTCGAGATCTTCTTCGGCAAGGAGGCCGCACGCGACGCGCATTATCGCGCCGCGCTCGACGAGGTGGCCCGCACCGGGCGCCCCGTCTGCCGGCAGATCTTCGGCTTCTGGGACCTCTTCTATCCCCTCGCCGACGAACCGCGCGCGTATCTCTACGTCGGGCAGTTCTATCGCGAGGCGCCCGACTGGGAGTCCCTGTCGGCGCAGTGGCGGCAGATCGCCGGCCAGGAGCCGACCAGCGCCAATCCCGACTTCGTGCACTTCGTGCGCATGGCGCTGGAGCTGCCGATCCTCGAGACCGAGCTGCTCGACGCGTACCAGCAGTTCCTCGCGTACTACGCCGACTTCCTCACCGGGCGCGTCGAGGGCGCGGCGACGCAGGAGAAGATCGATCAGCTGAACCGCGAGTCGCTGTCGCGCCTGTGGCCGATCGAGACCTGGGTCGACAGCGCGATCGATCCCGACAAGTTCAAGCTCACGCCGTGGCGCCTCGACGGCAAGCTCGCCGACTGGATGAAGGAGGGGCTCGGCATCGGGCGTCTCCCGACGACAGCGCTGGCCATCATGCCGCTCGACTCGCGCACCGCCCCGCTCGACTGGGTGCAGACCCTGGTGCGCAACGCGCGTATCCAGCGCGCCTGTATCGCGTTCGCGCGCGAGCAGCCCGAGACCGCGGCGACGCACCTCTCCGACTACGGCATCTCGCTCATCACGTCGGCGCGGTCGAGCAAGAACCTGGCGCGCTCGCGGCTCGAGCTGCGCGAGCACGCGCAGAAGTTCCAGGCCTTCGTGAAGGAGCGCTTCGGCGTGCGCACGGTGGTCGGCATCGGGACCACGATGGCGCCGGGCGCACCGCTGCACGAGTCCCACCGCGAGGCCGTGCTGGCGCTCCACATGTGTGCGCATCTCGAGCGCGACGTGCTCTTCTTCGACGAGCACGGCGGGCGCGCCGAGTTCCGCTACGCGGAGCTGCAGCACACGGCGACGGCCCTGTCGACGGCGTTCGACCGCGAGCACGCGACCGAGATCAAGCTGACCAGCGACCGCTACGTGCAGCTGGTGCTGCGGTACTCGGGCGAACGCCTCGAGGTGGCGCGCAGCCAGTTCCTGGCGACGCTGTTCCAGCTTTGGAATGGCGTGCTGCGGCGGTCGCCGATGCAGCACGAGGCGCGCGACCGGTTCGCGAACGACCTGACGCGGCGGCTCGAGGAGGCGCCCGCGCTCTATCAGGTGATCGAGGCGTTCAAGGAGGCGCTCGGCCGGCTGAGCTTCGTCGCGTCGAAGGCGTGGCAGGGCTCGAACGTCATGCGCCTCGAGGCGACCTTGCAGTACCTGCGCGAGAACTTCGCGGAGCCGCTGCCGCTGCCGGTGGTGGCGCGCAAGGCCGGGTTCTCGGTGCCGACCTTCTCGCGCGTGTTCCGGCGCGCGACCGGCACGTCGTTCCTGACCTACGTGCGCGCCATCCGTGTCGAGCACGCCAAGAACCTGATCGTCACCACGCCGATGAGCATCGACCAGATCGCGCAGGCGTGCGGGTTCCAGTCGCAGCACCACCTGATCCGCTCGTTCAAGAAGACGACGAACCAGACGCCGGGCGCCTATCGCAAGGCGCACGCCGCGGTCTACGAGAACTAGCGCACTAGCCGGACCGGCATACGCCCCGGTAGGGGCTGGCGCTAGTTGGCGGCCGCCGGCCACAGCCACGCGGCGCCGCGCACGCCGCTGGCGTCGCCGTGGACGTTGCGCACCACGCGCACGCGCGGCGGACGCACCGCCACCCAGCGCGCGAGTCGCGCCGGCACGAGCTCGTAGAGCGCGTCGATGTGCGACACGCCGCCGCCGAGGACGATCACGTCGGGGTCGACGAGGTTGACCACCGACGCGAGCGCGCGCGCCATGCGGTCGGCGTGGCGCTCGATGGTGGCGATCGACGCGGCGTCACCGGCGCGCGCGTGCGCGGCGATGACCGACCCGGCAAGGTTTTGCCCGGTGGCGCGTTCGTGATCGCGGGCGAGACCCGGTCCGGCGAGCAGCGCCTCGATACAACCGTGGCGACCACATCCGCATGGCGCAGCGGCCTCGTACGGCTCGGACCACGGCAAGGGCGAGTGGCCCCACTCGCAGACGCCGAGCAGCCGTCCGTCGACGACGATGCCGCCCCCGACACCGGTGCCCGCGATCACGCCGACCACCACACGCGCGCCCGCGCCGGCGCCGTCGCACGCCTCGGAGAGCGCGAAGCACCCCGCGTCGTTGGCAAGCCGCGACGGCCGGCCCAGCACGACCTCGAGATCGCGCGCGAAGGGCTGGCCCTCGAGCGGCGTGTTCTCGGCGTTGGCCATGAGGCCGGTGACGCGCGACGGCTGCCCCGGCGTGCCGATGCCGATCGTCCGGACGGCGCCGACCTCGCCCTCGACGGCGCGCACCAGCTGCACGAGCACGCCGAGCAGCTCGTCGTAGGAGCGCGGCGTGGCGGCGCGCCGGCGCGCACGCACGGCACCGAGCTCGTCGAGCACGGCGGCCTCGATCTTGGTGCCACCCAGATCGATCCCCAGTCGCATCGTTGTCATGAGCGCAGTATGCGGACGGCGTGTACACATTTCGAGCGCGGCGCGAAAGCCGCCATTCGCTCGACAAATTCGGTCCGCACGGGAGGGGGCGTGATGCGCAACATCGCCCGGGTGCTCGACATCGGACGACTCGCGATGGTGATGGTCATCGTCACCGGCGGCTGCTCGGCCCCTCAATCCGCCGCGACCAAGACGGTCGTGCTCGGTGAAGGCGGGGCCGCCGGCGTGGCGTCACCCGCCATGCCCGGCAAGAACGTTCCGGCCATCAAGGTCGACACCGTCGGTTATCCGGCGGGCTGGCCCAAGGTCGTCGTGTTCAACGTGCCGCCCGCCGGCGCGGTCGTGAAGGACGCGGCCGGCAAGACCGTCATCACGATCGAGGCCTCGCGCGTGCGCGAGCGCGGCCTCGATGTCGCATCGCAGGATCCGGTGTGGCAGGTCGACCTGAGCGACCTCGACGAGCCCGGCACGTACACCGTCTCCGTCGGCGAGCATGTGAGCGATCCGTTCACGATCGCGGCGCATCCGTACGAGCGCGCGCTGGTGGCGGGCCTCAAGAGCTTCTACTTCCAGCGCACGCGCACCGCGCTCGAGGAGCCGTATGCGGTGTGGGAAGGCGATCGCTACACGCGCGCCGAGCCGTCGCACGTGCACGACGACGTGGGCTGGGATCTCGAGACGTATCCCAAGAAGACCAAGCGCTGGAAGATGGAGGCCGGCTGGCACGACGCGGGCAACTACGACATGTACGTGCCCTCGACGGCGCCGACCGTGCAGTCGCTCCTCCTCGCGTACGAGTGGGCGCCGACCGCGTTCGCCGACAAGCAGCTCACCATCCCCGAGAGCGGCAACGGCATCCCCGACATCCTCGACGAGGCGAGGTGGGGGCTCGTCTGGGTCCTCTCGATGCAGGAGCCGGGCGGCGCGTTTCGTCATCGCGAGGCGGTGATGGAGTCGTCGCCGGAGCTGCCGGCCGATCAGGACAGGACCGAGCGCTGGGTCGCCGGCCCGAGCACGGCCGCGACGGCCAAGGCCGTGGCGGTGCTGGCGATGGCGTCGCGCGTGTACGCCGAGCACGACGACGCGTTCGCGGCGCGGTGCGCCTCGGCGGCACGGCGCGGCTGGGCGTGGATGCTCGAGCATCCCGAGCGCGTGATCGCCGACGGCAAGGGCGCGACGCAGCCGCTGTGGGACGACGAGCCCGGCAACAGCGACGCCGGCGCGAAGATGATCGCCGCGGCCGAGATGTGGCGCACGTTCCGCGACAAGCGCGCGCTCGCCATGGCGCGCGACCTGCTTGGCGACAAGGCGGCGACGCCCAGCGAGCTCTTGCGCGGCGCGTGGGCCAACGTCGGGCGGTGGGCCATGTGGCGGCTCGCGACCGACGACAAGACTCCGGCAGACCTGCGCGCCGACGCGCGCGGGCGCCTGCTCGCGGCGGCGGCACTCGTCCGCGAGCAGGTCGAGAAGATCGACGGCTACCGCTGCGCATCGGAGCCGAGTGACTACTACTGGGCCCACAACTCGAACCTGATGGAGAAGGCGCACGTGCTCGCGATGGCGAGCCGGCTCGATCCCGGCGAGCGCTGGTACCTGGATGCCGCGCGCGATCAGGTGCACTGGGTGCTGGGGCGCAACCCCAACGGCTTCTCGATGGTGACGCGCGTCGGCAAGGGTCCGACGCGCCTCTATCACATGGAGTGGGGCAATCGTGAACCGCCGCCGCCGGGCTTCCTCGTCGGCGGACCGAACGGACAGAACATGGGCTTCCTCGCGCCCGGCGCGCCGGCGAAGGCGCTGCTCTGGGACAACCCGCAGCCGCTGCGCTCGGGCGTGCCGGCGCACGCGCTGTGGCACTGGCGGCAGAGCGATCTGTGGGACAGCGGCTTCGAGCCCGATGAGTCCTGGGTGAACGGATGGTGGGCCGTGACCGAGCCCGACATCCTGTACAGCGCGGCGTTCGTGCTCGCGCTCGTTAGCGTGCGGTGAGGATATGAGCGAGTACGCACTGAATGACGACTGGGAGATGACGTCGACGGCGGAGGCGGGGCTGGGCGCGGGCGTGTGGCATCCGTGCGACCTGCCGGCGACGGTGCTGGGCGTGCTCGCCGAGCGCGGCGCGATCCCCGATCCGTTCCTGGGGACGAACCTGCGCGAGCTGCCCGGTCAGGGCCCCGCCGCGCAGAACTTCTCGAATCACCCGATGCCGGAGGATTCGCCCTTCGCGGTGCCGTGGCGATTCCGGCGCGTGTTCCAGGTGCCACGCGACGCGGGGCCGCATCTGCGGGTGCGCTTCGACGGCGTCAACTACCGCGCGAAGGTGTGGCTGAACGGCGAACCGCTCGGCGACGAGCTGGTCGGCGCGTACCGCGTGTTCGAGCTGGACGTGACGGGGCGCGTGGTGCGCGACGGCGACAACGAGCTCCTCGTGGAGGTCGCCGCGCCGACGCCGTGCGACCTGGCGATCACGTGGGTCGACTGGAACCCGTCGCCGCCCGACAAGAACATGGGCATCTGGCGCGACGTGTGGCTCGTCGACAGCGGCCCGGTCGTGCTGCGCGCGCCGTTCGTGACGTCGCGGATCGAGGCGAACGGCGAGCGGGCGAAGCTGACGATCGCCGGCGACCTGGTGAACGTGAGTGACGACGTCCAG
>DATLEB010000276.1:0-25231 GCA_035525615.1 Kofleriaceae bacterium
GCGTCACTGATACATGTAGACGACGAAGCCGACCGGCACGAGCAGGCCCGCGCCGACGAACCACTTGCCGCGGCCCCAGAAGCCGCGGTCGCCCTTCATCATGATCATGCCGCTCACGGCCAGGAACACGAGCGCCAGCGCGAACGCGTCGGCGACGTAGGTCCACACGCCCTTCAGGTTGTTCAGGTGCAGGGCGTTGACCTCGAACAAGACGGCGCGCGTGTTGATCGTCTTCAGCTTCCCGCGCCCGCTGCGCACGTCGAGCCGCGCCTCCTGGCCGTCGGGCAGGAACACGCGCAGCTCGGTCGCGCTCTCCTGGAAGTGGCCGCGCACCTCGCGCGGATCCAGCCGCAGCTTCTCGACGACGAACGCCGCCTGCTCGGCCGCCGTCGCCCCCGGCACCGGCCCGAGGTCGAACGCGCGCGACTCGAACGTGTAGCTCGGGTTCCAGTCACCGATGTGATTCACCGCCAGGCCCGACAGGCCGTAGGCGAGGATCAGGGCCACGGCCACGTACCCCGTGTCGCGGTGGATGGCGCGTACCCAGCGGCGCCACTTCACGAGCCGCTCCAGAAGATCATCGACGATCGCGCAGCTGCGCGCCGGTCCCGTCGATGCGCACGATCACCATCGGCTCGGTCACGCTCGCCGGATCCTTCTCCGCCCCGTACTCCTTCTGCTGGTACGCGACGTACTCCTTGGTCTCCTCGAGCGTCAGCTCGTTGACCGCGACCACGCCCTCGACCACCGCGTGCTTGCCCTTGGCGTCGACGGGAAACACCATCTCGCCGTCGGTGACCTTGAAGCGCACCTTCTCGCCCGGCGCCGTCCCCGCCACGTCCATCCAGCATCCGCGCTTGGGGCACACGTCGACGACCTGGCCCTCGACGCGCACGGTCTTGCCGACCATCGACTTCGCATTCGCGATCAGCGTGGCCACCGGCGTGGTCTCGGTCAGCTTCACGCCGGAACCGAAGGACTGCGACGGCGCCGCCGCCGCTGCCGCACCCGACGCCGCGCTCGCGCCGGTCTTGGTCGACGAGGCCTTCGAAGAATCGCACGCAGCAGCGCCGACGAGGCAGCCGATGCCGAGGGACGCGACAAGCAGGATACGAGCGAGGCTCATCCCGCGTGTTTACTACTGCCGGGCCTGGCCGCCAATAGCCGGTTTCGACCCCGGCGGGCGCCGGCCCGGCCCCTCGACGTACTCGACGGTGTCCTCGCAGGACAGGCTCTCGAACGCCATCAGGCTCTCGCGGTCGCCGAAGACGCCCGGGCACTCCTCGCGGCACGCCTTCTTGACCTCGCCCGAGACGCCGCCCTTGCACTCGGCGTAGTGATCGCACGCTCCGTCGCAGGTGCCGGTCAGCTTCGGCCCCATGACGTAGCGCACGACGCAGCCGGCGAGCAGCGCCGCCATCGCGAGGGCGAGCAGCAGTCCGCGCGCGCTCACTCGCTCGCTCCGTGCCGGCCCGCGCCCGCCGCGAACCGCGCCGCGCCCGACATGCCCTCGGCCAGCGCCTTCATCCCGTGCGCCAGCTCGTTCTGCAGCGCGGCGCCGTACTCCAGGTCCCACTGCTCGTACGCGCTCAGGCGATCGCCGCGCATCGCGCCCTGCGGCAGCTTCGCCAGCTCGCGCGCCAGCGCCTCCGCGGCCTCGCGCGCGGTGCCGCGCGGCACGACGCGATTCGCCAGCCCGATCGCCAGCGCCTCCTGCGCGTCGACGGCCCGCCCCGTCAAGATGAGATCCATCGCGCGCCCGTGGCCGACGATCCGCGGCAGCCGGATGGTCCCGCCGTCGATGAGCGGCACGCCCCAGCGCCGGCAGAACACGCCGAGCACGGCGTCCTCGTCGACGACGCGCAGATCACACCACAGCGCGAGCTCGAGCCCACCCGCCACCGCATGGCCGCTGATCGCCGCGATCACCGGCTTCGACAGGATCATGCGCGAGGGCCCCATCGGTCCGTCGCCGTCGGGCAGCACCCGGTTGGCACGGCCCTGCGCGAACCCCTTGAGATCCGCGCCGGCGCAGAACGTCCCGTGCGCACCCGCGAGCACCGCAACCTTTTGCTCGGGGTCGGCATCGAACGCGCGAAACGCGTCCGCCAGCGCCTCGGCGGTCGGACGATCGACCGCGTTGCGAACGTCAACACGGTCGATGACCACGGTGGTGATGGCACCGCTTTTGACCACATCGACGAGAGGCATCGCCCGTACTGTGCCATACGATGCGCGCCCATGGCACCACGCCCACAGCGCATCGCCATCCTCACCAGCGGCGGTGACGCCCCCGGCATGAACGCCGCGATTCGCGCCGCCACGCTGATCGCGCGCTCCGCCGGCGTCGACGTCCTCGGCATCGAGCGCGGCTGGCGCGGTCTCCTCGAGGACGCGTTCGTCCCGCTCACCACGCTCGACGTGCAGGGCATCCTCCGCGAGGGCGGCACCATCCTCGGCTCGGCGCGCTGCAAGGAGTTCCACCAGCGCGAGGTGCGCGATCAGGCGCGCGCGATCCTGAGCAAGCGCGGCGTCGACGGGCTCGTCGTCATCGGCGGGAACGGCTCGCTCACCGGCGCGCAGGCGATCGCCGATCCCGCCGAGGCCGGCGACCGTCCGCCGCTCGTCGTCGGCGTGCCCGCGTCGATCGACAACGACCTCGGCCTCACCGGCCTCGCCATCGGCGTCGACACCGCCATGAACACGATCGTCGAGGCGTGCGACAAGATCGCCGACACCGCGACGGCGCACGACCGCACCTTCATCATCGAGGTGATGGGCCGCGACTGCGGCTACCTCGCCATGACGTCGGCGATCGCCGCCGGCGCCGACCTCGCGCTCTTCCCCGAGGCCGGTCGCGATCAGGCCAGCATCGTCGACGCCATCGTCGACACCGTCGTCGCCGTGCGCACGCGTCCGCGCAAGTCGCGCCGCGTGATCGTCGTCAAGGCCGAGGGCGTGCAGGTCCCGGTCGAGCAGCTCAAGACCGCCGTCGACGCGCGCCTGCGCGAGCGCGTGCCCGACGCCGATCCGACGCACATCGAGACGCGCGTGACCGTGCTCGGTCACGTCGTGCGCGGCGGTCGCCCGTCGGCGTTCGACCGCCTGCTCGGCAGCCGCCTCGCCAACGTCGCGGTGCGCGCGCTCGTCGCCGGCCAGTCGCACAAGATGGCGGCCTGGATGCCGGCGGTCGAGCTCCCCGAGGAGGTCGGCACCCGCTCGCCCTACGATCCGTACTGCTGGCTCGTCGACCTCGGCGCCGCGCTCGTCGAGACCGACAACCTGCTCCGCGGCCGCTCGCCCCTCGCGCGCTGGCGCGCCGGCGTCTTCGAGGACATCGAGGACGCGCTGCTCATGTAGCGCGCCCTCGCGGCGCGCTCACTTCGGTTCCATCGCCGTCGTGGTGATCACGCCGGCGCGTGCGTTGACGTCGTGCTCGTAGTAGTCGACGCCACCGCCCGACGCGTCGACGCGGATCGTCCCGGTCTCGGTGTTCGCGATGAACACCGTCGCGCTCGAGTCGGTCATCGTCGCGTTCTGGTTGGGCAGGTTGTTGACCGCGTAGATGATCTTCGCCGTGCCCATCGGGTTGATGGTCACCGTCACGCCGGGCACGCCCGCGCCGTTCGCGTCGACGATGCGCACGCCGATGAAGCCCTTGGTCGCCATCTGCGACGTACCGCCGAGCGTGCCGAGCAAGCCCAGCGTCTGCTGCGTCACGAGCAGCATCGTCGCGTTCGCGCGATCGGCCGTGAGCGGCTTGGGCGGATACAGGTACGTGTCGAGGCGCGTCGCGCTCGTGCCCTTCAGGTAGCCGTCGATCGCGGTGCCGTCCGTGGTGAGCGCGATGGAGTAGTTGCCCTGCGAGTCCGACGTCGCCATGCCGATCGGCGTCGCGTCGCTCCCGTTGCGGAACGCCTGGATCATGGCGCCCTCGAGCGGCACCGTGCTCGTGCCCGACACCGTCTGGGCCTGGCCGGTGACGGTCAGCATCTGCGCCGCGGGCGGCGCGTCGATGGTGGCGCCGTCGTCGTCGCCTCCGTCATCGCCGCCGCCGCCACAGGCGACGAAGGCGGGCACGAGAGCGAGAGCGAACGTGACGGGGAGCACGAAGCGAGGGTTCCTCATGCGGGAACCGTACACCCCGGCTCAGCACGCCGTCGACGGCTTCATCAAGATCCACGTGTGCGAGTGACCTTGGTCGGTGATCGACTTGGTCACCGTCTGGCCCGAGCCGATCATCGTCAGCTCTACGCCTGTAACCGTGACCATGTGGGCATGGTTTGCGCTCTCGCTCGTGGTGTAGCGCACGTCGCTGCCGCCGACGTCGGCGCACACGACGGTCATCGTGTGGCGATGCCCCGAGGTTCCGGTCTCGCTCTGGGTCTGGAAGCTGTTCTGGAAGTTGGCGTCGGGCTCGCCGTCGCCGCCTCCGCAGCCCACGGCCCACAGCACCGCCGGGATGCTCGCACCTCCGATGAGCACGTCACGTCGCCTCATGCCTCCTCCTCGCGTTGATCAGCAGCCGTCGCTGAAGGCTTCGTCGAACACGTCGTCGATGTCGAAGCTCCACTTGCCGCCCGCGTACCCGTACCAGAGCTCGGCGTACGCGTTCGCGCCCGGCGCGCCCTTGGCGATCGCCTTCTGCCAGACCTGCTTGGCCGAGCATCTCGGCATCGGCACCGCGGGCTCGCAGCCGAAGCCCTTCATCGGGATCACGGTGACGTCGTCCTGCTCGACGAAGATCTGCACCATGCACTTCGGCTCCCACTTCACGCCGGCGGGATGGCCGGCCGGCTTCTTGGCCGCGGACGGCGAGGTGAAGCGGTAGAGCACGTCCCAGTCCTCGTCGATCGTGAAGTTGACGAGGCCGTCGGGACCGACGCCGTTGGCGTCGATGCGCGCGAGCTGCGCGTCGGGGAAGTGCTTCTTGGCCTCGGCGTACGCGGTGGGCAGCCACTTCATGAAGTCGAACGCCTTGGGGTTGAACCCGGCGATCGTCATCGTGTACGGCCCGTCCTTGTCGATGTCGGGATCGGGTGGGGTTGGCGTGGTGGGCGGCGTCGTCGTCGACGGTGGCGGCGTCGCGCCCGCCGGGCTCATCTTGCAGCCCATCGACACGGCGGCCTGGCGGAACGCGCCCGCCGCCTGCGTGCACGACTGGCCGGCGGTCGCCTTCGACGCCTTGTCGAGCCCCTTGAAGTGCGAGAAGCCCTCGAGCATCTGCTCGGCGGACGTCGCGTACTGATCGCGCATCGAGGCGAGCTGCGGGCAGCGAAGCATCTCGACGAACGTCCTGACGTACGCGTCGCACTCCGGGATGCCCGACGAGAACGACGAGAGCTTCTGCTCGAGCGCGGCGAACTTGTCGTTGCCGCCCGACGGAGGCGGTGGTGGCGTCGTCGTCGTCGGCGGCGTCGGCGGCGTCGCTCCGCCCGGGGGCGTGGTCGCGGCGCCGCCCGGAGGCGTGCGCACGATCTTGGCGAGCTCGGTGCCGGCGGCCTCGATGTCGCCGAGCCCGTCGAGCTGCTTCTCGAGCTCCGCGACACGCGCCTCGGTATCGGCGCTGCCCGACGCGATCGCCGCGCCCGCACCCGCGTCGCCGTCGACGACCGGCGCGCCCTCACCGGCGGCCGTCTTCGTCTCGCCGCCGCCCTGCGTGAGCACGACCCCGGCGGCCACACCACCGCCGACGAGCGCGAGCCCGACGAGCGCGAAGAGCAGCCCCTTTCCCGACTTCGCCTTCGGCGGCACCACCTGTCCCGCGGCGAACGATCCCGGCGGCGGTGGCTGCTGTCCGGGATGCGAGCCGGGCCCCGTCGGGGGATGCGAGCCGGGCCCCGTTGGATTGATGCCCGGCGGATGCGACTGCGGCCACGTGTTCTGCGAGCCCCAGCTCCCCGGGCCCGACTGCGCGCCGATGCGCGCGCTTCCGCTCGGCGTCAGCGCGGTCCACTGATCCTGCGGCAGCCCGGCGGTCGACTGCATGAGCGCCGTCGCCAGATCGCTGCAGGTCTGGAAGCGGTGCCCCGGATCCTTGGCGAGCGCGTACATGATCACCTGCTCGAACGCAGGCGGCATGTCGGGGCGCAGCGAGCGCGGCGGCGGCGGCGGCTCGTCGACGTGCCGGCGCAGCAGGTCGAACAGCGACTCGGCGACGAACGGGCGGCGCCCGGTCGCGCACTCGAAGAGGATGACGCCCATCGCGTAGATGTCGGTGCGCAGATCGACGGGCTTGCCGAGCGCCTGCTCGGGCGACATGTAGTGCGGCGTCCCGAGCAGCGAGCCGGTCTGCGTCGCGCTGCCGCCCAGCTCCGGGCGCAGCTTCGCGATGCCGAAGTCGAGCACCTTGGGGCGCCCGGCCGGCGTGACATAGATGTTGTCGGGCTTGAGGTCGCGGTGGACGATGCCCTTGGCGTGCGCGGCGGCGAGCGCGTCGAGCACCTCGGCGATGAGCCTCGCCAGGCCGCCGAGCGGGATGGGCCCGCGCTTGCCGACCAGGTCGGCGAGCGGCGCACCATCGAGGTACTCCATGATGATGTAGGGGCGGCCGTCGGGCAGCTGCGCGAGGTCGAGCACGTTCACGATGCTCTCGTGGCGGATGAGGTTGACGGCGCGCGCCTCCGAGAAGAAGCGCTCGACGAGATCGGGCCGGTCCGCGCACTCGCGCGACAGGACCTTCACCGCGACGCGACTGCCGATGCTCGGGTGCACGCCCTTGTACACGCGCCCCATGCCGCCCACGCCGAGCAGCTTGGCGATCCGGTACGCGCCGACCTGGATGCCGAGGAGCAGGTCGTCGCCACGCGCGACGAGCGTCGTCTGATCACCCGGGCAGGCCCCGGCAACGGGCTGGCTGTGGCCGCAGTCAGGGCACACGAACATGAGCCCTCCGAAGGTAGCACGCGAGGTGTGCGGCGGCCGATCTTCGGACGCGCGCGGCCGGAAATCCGGACGTGTCCGAGAACCGGACAGAATGCGCGGCGCCAAGTCGGCGAGAGGATTCGAGGCGCGCGTGGTCCGCGGCTTGCTCCCGGTTCGCGTCATGCCCGCTCCGCTTCAGCCCGACGAACGCCCCCGCGAACGGTTCTTCGCGTCCGGTCCCGATCACATCTCCGACGACGAGCTCATCGCGCTCGTGCTCGGCACCGGCACGCGCGGCAAGAGCGCCGTCGCGCTCGCGCGCGAGGTGCTCGACGACAGCGGCGGCGTGTCGGCGCTCGGACGCGCGTTGCCGCAGGCGCTGGCTCAGCACTCGGGCATCGGCCGCGCACGCGCCGCGCGCCTCGCCGCCGCGTTTGCCCTGGGCCGCCGCGCCCTCACACGCGAACGCGCCCGCGAACGCCCGCTGTTCACGCCGCGCGACGTCCACGAGCTGGTGTGGCCGCGCCTGGCCGGTGTGCAGCAGGAGGTCTTCATGATGATCGCCATCGACGCGCGCAGCGCGCCGGTCGCCGAGATCGAGGTCTCGCGCGGCTCGCTCACCGGCGTCGAGGTCCACCCGCGCGAGGTCTTTCGCCCCCTGATCAAGGTCGGCGCCGCCGCCGCGATCGCGGTTCACAACCACCCGTCGGGCGATCCCACGCCCAGCGACGCCGACGTGGCGCTCACCCGGCGGCTGGTCGACGCGGGCGCCCTGCTCGGGATCCCGGTCCTGGACCACGTGATCGTGGCCTCAGGAGGCCCGGTTTCGGTCATCGACTGGGTCCCGGTCCGGAAACTGGACAAGGGGTGATCGACGAGGAAGGCTTGGGGCCATGCGCCGCCTCGCCGCCCTCCTACCCATCGTCGCCCCGGTCCTGACCTCGGCGGCCATCGCGCGCGCGGACGCCGACAGCCTCAACGATCCGCTCGGCCCGCGCGAGGTCGCGCTGGGCGAGGGCATGCGCGCGGGCGCCGTCGGCGCCATGGCGACCACGCTCAACCCCGCCGGCCTGCCGCTCACGCGCGAGCTCGTGTTCGAGGGCAGCTTCGGCTATCGCCCCGACGACTCCGCGTCGCTCGTCGGCCTCGCGGCGTGCGACTCGACCAACGCGATGCCGGGCTGCTTCTACTACCACTACGCCGGCATGAGCCCCGAGATCAGCGGCATGGAGACGGGGCGCCGCACGCACGTCGGCGGCATGACTCTTTCGCGCCCGATCAACCAGCGCGTCAACGTCGGCGTCGGCGCGAAGTGGTTCGACTTCGAGAGCGACAACATGGCGGAGGAGGACGCCTCGGGCTTCAACTGGGACGTGGGCGCGACGGTGCGCCTCACCGAGGTCCTCAACGTCGCCGGCGTGGGCTACAACCTCTTCGGCGAGAAGTCGCTCGAGTTCCCGCGCGCCGCCGCCGCCGGCATCCTCATCCGCCCCGGCACCGGCGTCTCGCTCGGCTTCGACGCGCTCTGGAACCTCGACATCGAGGGCAAGACCGGCCGCTACGGGGGCGGCGGCGAGTACTTCATCTCGACCCAGGGCGGCCGCGTCGGCTACCCGCTGCGCGTGGGCGCGGTCCACGACGTCGCCACCGGCACCTTCGTCACGGGCGGCGCCGGCATCTCCACCATGAAGCTCGGCTTCGACATCGCCGCCCGCAAGCAGGTCGCCGACGGTGAGGAGCTCCTCGTCACCGCCAGCCTCCGCGTCTTCGGCCCGCGCATGTGACCGCCGGTCGCGAGGATGTGAGCGGAACCTCCCCGGCCGGTTGGTGTCCAACCGTGTCCATGGATATGCTCGCAGTCGGGCATGAGCACGGATGACCGAGCGCTCGTCCGGCGGCTGCGGGACCGCGACGAGCGCGCCTTCCGCGAGCTCGTGGCCGTGCATCGCGACCGCGTCTACAACCTGACGCTGCGCATGCTCGGCAACAAGGCCGAGGCGGAGGACGTGGCGCAGGAGGTGTTCATCCAGGTCTTCAAGACCATCGACACCTTCCGCGAAGAGGCCAAGCTTTCGACGTGGCTTTACCGCGTCACGGTCAACCTGACCAAGAACCGGATCAAGTACCTGGCCCGGCGCCACGACCGCGATCGCGACCAGCTCGACGAGACCAACGAGGCCGCGGCGACCTCGGCCATCGCGGCGCCCGGCGGCCCGAGCAAGCGCCCCGATCGCGCGCTCGAGGGCGTGCAGATGGAGACGGTGCTCCAGGAGGCCATCAATCACCTCGACGAGGACCAGCGCGTCCTCGTGGTGTTGCGCGACATCGAGGACCTGTCGATCGAGGAGATCTGCGCGATCACCGGCCTCCCCGACGGCACCGTCAAGTCGCGCCTCCATCGCGCCCGACTCCAGCTTCGCAAGAAGGTGAGCCCTCACCTATGATCAGGAGGCGGCGATGAGCGAATCCAGCAGCGCCGAGCAGGCCGAGACCGAGCGCATC
Source organism: Kofleriaceae bacterium (assembly GCA_035525615.1). GTDB lineage: Bacteria > Myxococcota_A > Polyangia > Haliangiales > Haliangiaceae > UBA2376. Next base: position 9,367 of record DATLEB010000276.1, read on the forward strand.
GAGGCGATGCTCTCCGACTACGTCGAGGGCACGCTCTCGCTCGAGGAGCGCAAGGAGGTGGAGGCGCACCTCGCCCGGCACCCCGAGCTCAAGGACGACCTCGAGGCCATGCGCGAGGATCAGAAGAAGCTCAAGAGCCTCAACAAGACGCCCGCGCCCGAGGAGCTCGGCGCGAAGGTCGAGGAGATCATCCACCGCCGCTCGGCCGGCCGCTTCTTCGGACGCCGCGCGTTCGGCGACCGCGTGCCGTTCGGCTGGTTGCTCGTCGCGGCGCTGGTCCTGATCGTCGCGATCTTCTTCGCGCTCTACCAGTCTCCGACCGGCTCGCTCAAGGGCGACCACAAGGAAGCGCCGCGCCCGTCGAACGAGGCGCGTGAGTCGATTCCGAAACCTCCGCGAGTAAATTGAGCAGTGCTCATCGGCTAGAGTCGCGCCGATGAGAGCCGTGCTCGCGCTTGCGCTGGTGATCGGATGTGGCGGCGGGAACGGCGGAGGCGACGACACGACGACGCCCGACGCACCGTCGGTGCCGGTCGGCACCGACACGACCGTGACGGTGTTCGACGGCGAGCACGTCTACTTCGGCGGCGAGCCCAACCGTCGCAACGTCGACACGGACGTCACGTTCCCGGCGCCCGACCTGCGCTACAGCCAGGTCACGCTCCGCCTCGGCCTGCGCTGCCCGACCGGTGGCTGCGACTGGTGGGATCGCCTCGGTCACCTCTCGATCGTCGAGGGCGAAGGCGACGCCGCCACCGAGATCGAGATCGCGCGCTTCATCACGCCGTATCGCGTCGGCGGTCAGTTCACCGTCGACGTCACCGATCTGCAGCGCCTGCTCGAGGGCCCGCGCAAGATGCGCGTCTTCATCGACACGTGGGTCAACCCGGGGCACGCCAACGGCGCCGGCTGGCTCGTCGACGTGTCGTTCGACTTCGTCGGCGGCGTGCCGACGCCCGACCCGATCGCGGTCATCCCGCTGTGGGCGCCGCAGCGCGTGGTCTACGGCGATCCCATGCGCCCCGTCGACGTCACCGCGACCCCCACGCTGCCGGACGGCCTCACCGGCGCACGCGTGCGCGCGCTCGTCACCGGCCACGGCCAGGGCAACGCGGAGAACTGCGCCGAGTTCTGCGCCAAGGATCACTCGATCAAGGTCGACGCGGAGACGCTCACGACGCACCTCTGGCGCGACGACTGCCCGACGACGGCGGTGCCCAACCAGCAGGGCACGTGGCGCTACGCGCGCGCCGGCTGGTGCCCGGGCGCCATGGTGACGCCGTGGATCGGCGACGTCGCGGGCACCGCGGGCACGCGCGCCATCAGCTACGAGGTCGAGGCCTACGAGAACACGTGCCGCCCCGACGCGGCGACCTGCGGCGGATGCACGCTCGGCACCAGCTGTCCGTTCGACGGCGGCGCGCACACCGAGCCCGGCTGGGAGCAGTCGGCGCTGCTCGTGCTGCTGAAGTAACCGCTTGCCGTGAGCGAGCCCAGCGAGTACGGGCGCTGACCGTCAGTTCGCCGCGACGATCAGCGGCAGCCGCACGCCGAGCCCGGCGGCGACGAACGACGCGGCTCCACCGTACGGCTGCTCGCGCAGGCCGGTCTCGGCCCACGCCGACAGCGCGACGGTGCCGACGATGAACGCGTTGTTCCCGCCGGCGGCCGTGCCCGCCCAGATCTCGACCGATGCGCGCGCCGCGCCGCCGAGCGCGCTCACGCGTCCGTGATCCATCAGCTCGCCGCGTCCGCCCACCCACGTGCGCCAGTTCTTCCCGGCCGCGCCACGCACCGCGAAATCGATGTAGCCGCCGACCGCACTGTCGGTCTCGTCGGCGTTCACGACGCGCGTCGACGACATCGCCGGCTCGGCCGGCTGGAACGTCGAGATGACGCCGATAGAGACATCGACCGGCGTCGGCCTGGGATAGAGCGACGCCCAGCTGATCCCGACCAGCAGCTGCGTCGACTCGTTCTGTCCGCCGTCCGCGTCCGCCGTCACGGCGTGACCGAGCTCGACCTCCACGGGCGGGACGAACACGCCGCCGCGGCCGGCGCTCGCGCTCCCGGCGGTGCCAGCGAGCGCGACGACGACCATGGCGGCAGCGACCCCGATGCGCATCGCGCGCGTTCATCGCAAGGCGCGTTCCACGCCCCGCGCGGTCGCGCGCCCATCGCCCTCGAGCCGCATGTCAGCTACGGCGCGGGGTTGCGGTCCATCGCCGCGCCTGCTCGCGCCGCTACCCGTATCCGCGTCGCCACACTGGGCGTCGCGCGCTACGGCTTCGGCGCGGGGCCCCAGTCGATTCCCGTCACCGAGCCGCTGTAGACCTTGGTCGCCGTGCCGGTGCCGTCGGCGTTCGCGATGTAGATGCCCGAGCCGCCCGAGCGCGTCGACGCGAACGCGATGACGCGGCCGTTGGGCGAGAACGACGGCTCCTCGTTCGAGCCTTCGCCCTGCGTGATGCGGGTCATCTTCTTCGTCGCCAGATCGAGCGTCACGATGTCGTAGCGTCCGCCGTCGCGCGTCGTGTACGCGAGCACGCTCGCGCCCTTCGCGGGCGACCACGTCGGCGTCGTGTTGTAGCTGCCGTTGAAGCTGACGCGCTTGGCCGCGCCGCCGCTCGCCGACACCACGAAGATCTGCGGGCCGCCCTCGCGGTCCGACACGAACGCGATCTGACCGCCGTCCGGCGACCACGCCGGCGACGTGTCGATGGCCTTGTTGGTGGTGATGCGCGTGATGATCTTCCCGTCGCTCGCGCTGATCACGTAGATCTCCGGGTTGCCGTCCTTCGACAGCGTCACCGCGATCTTCGAGCCATCGGGCGAGAAGCTGGCGCCCGTGTTCATGCCCTTGTAGCTCGAGATCTTCTTGGGGCGCCCACCGCCCGCGCTCGCCACGTACAGGTCGGGGTTGTTACGCATGTAGCTCGTGTACGCGATCGTGCCGCCGCCCGGCGACCACGCCGGCAGCATGTTCGTCGACGTGTTGCGCGACACCGCGTACGGGTTGGCGCCGTCGAAGTCGACCGCCATCACCGTCGACTGACCCTTCTTCTTGGCGACGAACGCGAGCTTCGATCCGAAGAAGCCCGGCTCCTTCGTGTAGTAGAAGACGACGTCGTTGGCCCACGCGTGCGTGAGCTTGCGCAGGTCGGCCTTCGTCCCCTTGTACGTCTTGGTCAGCACCGGCGTGGTGCCCTTCGACACCTCGTACAGGTTGGCCGTGAGCTCGATGTTCGCGCCGCTCGTCACGACGCGATACTTCACGACGCCGTACGCACCGACGTCCTTCCACTTCTGCGGATCGATGCCGAGCTTCTCGCCCTCGAGGTCGGCCAGGAAGCCGGCCGGGTCGAGCACCTTGAAGTAGCCGGAGACCCCGAGATCGAAGCTCTGGATGTCCTGCATCTCCTTCGCGACCGCGGCATCCGAGCCCACGGCCACGGGGATCGCGATCGGATACTTGCCGCGCTTCGCGCCGGTGACGTCGATGATGACGCCGTCATCTGCCACGGCCACGCTCGCACTCGCGACCATCGCCACCACCGAGACGACCAACGTCCCCACGAGCGCGCGAATCATTCCTTTACCTTCATTCGGTAGCATATCCACTTCCTCGTCTTGGGAACGAGGTGCGCGGGCACCTCGAGTGGCTCGTCATTGCGGAGCTTCTGCAGGCCCTTGAGCGCACGCTCCACCGAGTCATCGAGCTCGGCGTTGCCGCTCTTCTCGCGCAGCTCCCACTGCTCGATCTTGCCGTCGGGCTCCAGGTGGATGCATCCGATCGGCGTGCCGACGTCCGACAGGATCTCGGGATACTCCCAGCCGCGCAGCAGGTCGGCCTTCAGCCGGCCCAGGTACGGATCGCCGCGCGTCTCGTCGCCGAACCCGAACTCGTCGCCGTCGAACGCGCCCACCGTCGGCTCGGTCTGCGCGCCCACCGGCTCGTCGTCGTTGTTGTTGCGCTTGAACTGCGCCAGCGGATCGACCGGGTCGGTGGTCGGCTTGTCTTGCGGCTTGTCGATCGGCTTGGCCTGATCGTCGCGCGTCGCCGTCAGCGTCGGCTGCTTGGGATCGGGCGGCTTGAACTTCTTCTGCGGCTGCGCTTCCGGCTTCTTGATGCGCTCGGCCAGCGCCGCGTCGATGACTTCCATGTCCTCGGCGATCGCTCGCTCGCCGTGCTTGCCGCGCCCGAAGATCGACAGGTCCGGTCCCTTGATCGCGAGCGCGATCATCACGGACGTGAGGAACAAGGTCCCCACGCCCGAGTAGATCTGCATCTCTTGATCCGTGGCCGTCACTTCATGATTCCTTTGTCGAGCGCCGCCGCGTCGATCCGTTCGGTCGGGTCGGTCAGGAGTTGGACCTTGGGTATGCCAGCGTCCTTGGCGAGTGCCATCGCGGTCACCACGACGGCGTACGGGAGGCTCGAGTCACCCTCGATGAAGATGACCTGGTCCTTCTGCACTTTCTCGTTGGCCTTCAACATCTCCTGGAGCTGGCTCCACTTGATGGACGTCTTGCCGAGCAAAAGCTTTCCTTCCTTCGTGATGGAAAGAACCAGCTGCTCCTTTGAATCATCCAGCTTCTGCGCCGTAACCTGAGGCAGGTCGAGCTCGACGCCCGTGTTGAGCATCGGCGCCGTCACCATGAAGATGATGAGCAGGACCAGCATGACGTCCACGAGGGGCGTCACGTTGATCTCGCTGTTCATCTCATCACCACCGCCGGTCTTCATGCCCATGGCGATCGCTCCTTGGCCTAGTGCAGGAAGTGGCGCTTGATGATGTTCAGGTAGTCCTGCTCGAACGTCTCCATCTCGCTACGGAGCACGCGGATGCGGCGCACGAAGTAGTTGTACGCCATGACCGCGGGGATCGCCGCCACGAGGCCGATCGCCGTCGCGAACAGCGCCTCGGCGATCGGTTGACCGACGGTGTCGATCGACGCGTTGCCCTGCTTCGCGATCTTCTGGAAGGCGATCATGATGCCGATCACCGTGCCGAAGAGGCCGATGAACGGCGCCGCCGAGCCCGTCGTCGCGAGGAACGGCGTGAGCTGCTCGAGCTTCAAGCCTTCCTGCGCTTGCGCCTTGCGCAGCGCGCGCCCGATGTTCTCGAGGTTGCCTTCGCGATCGCCCTTGAGACGTTCGTCGCTGGCGAGCTTCGCGAGCTCGGTGTAGCCCGCGAGGAACATCTGCGAGATGGGACTGTTGCGCAGCGCCTGCGCGTGTTTGTAGATCTGCTCGATGTCCCGCGAGCGCCAGAAGGATTCGTTGAACTGATCCGATTCCCTCTTCGCTCGGTTCAGGTAGAGCGTCTTGTAAATGATGATGTAGAGGCCGAACAGGAACTGGGCGGCGAGCACCGACATCACGATCTGCACGATCCAGTGAGCGTTCTGGATGAGCGAAAGGATGTCGGTGTCTGCCTCCGCAGCGCCGACGCCGAGACCGGTGACACCAACGATCGAGGAAAGCTCTGGCATCTTCGAGGGTTACGGGATACCATGCGGTTAGCTGCGAGGTCAAACGTGATCTCGATCGCGCCGCCGGCGCTCGCAAGCGCCCTGCTCCGGACGCATCATGAATACCTTGCCGGGACCGAGGGTCGAACCAGGCATCTGTCGTTCCAGGGCCACGATGGTGTGGTGCGCATGGGCGACTGTTGTGTGTCTCGGAGTTCACGGATGTACGGAAGCACCTGGAGGAGCCGTCGAGCTGAGCTGGGCGTTGCGCAGCACGCGCGACGTCGGCATCGACGACTGCGCCGGCGGCTTCATCAAGCGCATCCGCCTGTACTGGCGTTCGGGCGCGTCGGAGCACTTCACCTCGTTCCCATGCGAGGAGAATCACGGTGTGACGGCGTTCGACCTCCCGGTCGGCCGTGTGTCGCTGTGGGTCAGCCCCCAGTGCGAGAACCGGCTCGAACCGGATTCCGAAATGTTCGTGACGCCGCCTCCGATCGTACGCGACGTCACGATCGGCGAGGCGGTGACGCTGGACGCGGTCTTGCTAGTAGTGAAGATCGACGACTGCGGCGCCGTCTCATGTATCTGTGGTCGTCCGTGCGATTGCGCCCAGGCACAGGCTGCGGGCCCGCCACTTGCTACTGATTCAGGGACAAAGCATCCTGACCCCCGAGGAGAGGAACCATGAAGAATCTTATCTTGTCGGCTCTCGTGATTGGCGCGGCCTCGCAGGCCGCGGGCTGCATCATCGTCACCGACGATGACAACACCGGCGACGCCGAGGTCACCTGGGATCTGCTGTCCGCAGATGCACAGGGCAACGCGATCCCCGCTGGCTGCCCGGCGGGCGCGGACACCGCGAAGATCTTCGCGCTGCTCGACGGCGCGCCGCTGGCCGACGCGTACATCGACAAGCACGACTGCGCCGACGGTGGTGGCTTCGCCGCCGACCTTCCCGAGGGTCAGTACCTCGTCTGGGTGCAGCTGACGGACTTCGCGGAGAACACGATCTTCGCCGAGTCGGGCAGCCTCGTCACCAACATCGTCGCGGGCGCCACCACGCCCGTCGATCACAGCATCTTCGTCGACCACGGCTTCTATCAGCTGTCGTGGCGCCTCAACCCGCCCGGCGGCAGCAACTTCAACTGCTCGCAGGTCGTCGGTGAGCGCGGCGTCTCCATCGTCGGCTCCACCGGCGGCGGCGGCATGATCGACGAGATCATCGACTGCGAGGAAGGCATCAATCCGACCGTCGCGACGACCACCCCGTGGCCGTCGAGCATCAACCCCGGCGGCGCGCAGTACACGTTCTCGATCACCCTGCTGAACCAGCAGAACCAGGTGATCGGTACGTCGCCGACGATCCCGGCCAGCCCGGACCGCGCGCTGAACTACGGCAACGAGTTCCAGGACCTCGGTATCGTCGATATCGCGCTCCAGTGAGCTGATCACTGGATCCCGGCCGCTGACGCGACCCGCCGCCTCGACGAGCCGGAGGGTCGTTGCATTTTCGGCCTGCGAATACGCCCGAGGCGTAGCATCGAGCCATGCGACACATGTGGTGGGTGGTGGCGGTCGCGGCGTGCGGGTGCGGGGCAAACGGTGATGATGACCCGCGTTCGGCGGCGGCCGCCGAGCTCTACGGGCTCCGCGCAGGTGCTTCGTGGGTGTACCTCCGCGCCGACGGGCAGGTGCGATGGAAGGAGATCACGGCATGCGAGGACACGCCCGTGCTCGATCGCGACCAGAACCTGACGATCCGCCGCACGTACGTCCGCGAGAACCGGGACTACGCCGGCCTGACGTCGGTGCACTACCTGGCCGAGAACGACCTCGGGGACGTCATCCGCGTCCGGCGCGATGACATCGATGGAGACCGTTTCGACACGATGGCGATGTACGACCCGCACAACACGCGTCTGTTCGCCTCGACGGCGCGAGGGGAGAGCGGTGGCTCGCAAGCGTTCGCGGCACTCGAGTTCCAGCCGTCGCGCGACTTCCACGGCGTCACCACCGTGGCGGTGCTCGACACCGTACTGGGCGTCGAACCCGTCACCGTTGGCGCGGGCACCTTCTCGGCGCTTCACGTGCAACGTGGGCTCGGTGAAAGCTGGTACGCGCCTGACGTCGGGGAGCTCGTCGAGCTCCATCCCCTGGAGCCCTGGCTGGAGGAGCACCTGATCGCCTTCCACGCCGGCGACGGGGCCTGCGACGCGACCAGCGACGTGTGCGCCAATGGTGCGTGTGGAGCCTCGGAGTGTTCGCTCGCCTGCGGCGGCTCGGAGCGATGCTGCATCGACACCTGGGGTGGCGGTGGAGAGACGTGCACGAGCCTCGCGCGTGATCCGCTCAACTGCGGCGCTTGCGGGCGCAGCTGTGACGCCGGCCGGATCTGCGACCGCGGGCAATGCGCATGCCCCAGCGGCAGCGGCGACTGCGCGGTCACCGGCGTATGCGCGCCCTTGCTCTCCGACAAGGCGAACTGCGGCGCGTGCGGAAACGCGTGCGGCGACGACGCGCCGTTCTGTGTCGCGGGGGTTTGCCTGCGTACGTGCGAGACGTTCGACCTGACCGACTGCGGTGGTCGCTGCGTCGACGTTCGTTTCGCCGACGCGGACTGTGGTGCATGCGGCCGTGTTTGCGGCGCCGGGACGACCGGGTGCGTCGGGGGTGAGTGCCAGACCTGCGAGCAAGCCGGGCTGGCCGACTGCGGCGGGGAGTGCCGGGACCTCGACTGGTCGGAGAGCAACTGCGGGGTGTGCGGGCGCCCGTGCTCGACGGGGCAGGCGTGCGTGCGCGGCGTCTGCATGGACGGCGATAGTCAATGCGCCATGTCGTGCGGCGACGGCGAGCTGTGCTGCGGCGGGGCGTGCTTCGATCCGCGGACCAGCGACCTCCACTGCGGCGGGTGCGCCGGCGCCACGTGCGCCCCGACCTGCAACGAAGCGTGTCGTGACGGGGCGTGTGTGCCGGCGGACTGCGGTGACGACGGCGAGGGGGACTGACGTCGAGTCCTCACTTTCCGTGAGCGCGTCCGGTCGCGCGACCTGCTACGGTATCGTCGTGTCGAGGCGTCCGGTCTTTCAGCACTTCGATCGTAGCCAGCTGCGGATCACGCGCGTCGCGATGTTCCTGCTGTTCGCGCTCGTCGGCGTGTCGCTCGTCTACGCGATGCTCGACGGTGATGGGACCGGCCATCAGCCGGGCGACGACAAGTACACGATGCTCCGGCTGCTCGTGCCGTACACCGACGGTGTCTGGCGCGACGGCCGGGTGTGGACGCTGCTGACGGGACCCTTCATCGAGGTCCGCATCTTCTCGCTCGTCTTCCAGGGCCTCATGATCTGGATGATGCTGCCGGCGCTCGAGCGCTGGTGGGGACCGAAACGGTTCCTCCTCTTCGTCGGTGCCACGGCGTTCGCCGGCACCGTCGCCGGCACGCTCATGGGCTTGGCGACCGGGCGCAACGTGCCGATCGTGGGCCTCGATCCGACGCTGTTCGCGTCGGCGATCGCGTTCGGCATCCTGTACGCGCGCCAGCCGATCCAGTTCTTCGGTGTGCTGCCGATGACGGGTCGCCAGTTCATGTACGGGATGATCGGCCTCGTCGCCGTCTTCATCCTGATCGGGCAGGACTGGGAGGAGGGCGCCGCGATGGCGGCCGCGATGCTCGTCGCCGCCGGCCTCACGAGCGGCAAGCTCGATCCGATCGCGATGTGGCGGCGCTGGCGCTACGATCGCGCGCGTGCGCACCTCTCGGTGGTGCGACCGGACGGGAAAGAGGGTCCCGTGGGTGGCGGCGCCGGTGGCGGTGGTAGCAAACGCAAGCGCCGCGGCACCGACGAGCGCTACCTGAACTAGCGGTGGACTAGCGGGCGCAGCTGCCGGGGAACGGGCACGCGTCCAGGTGCTGGGGCGGCTGGTAGCGCGCGCACGGATCCATGCGGTACTGGCCCTCGCCCGACGAGCACGCCATCTTGCCGGCGGTGCCGGCGGCGCACGCGTCGCGCAGCTTCATCCTGTCCACCTCGACGCGCGCGAGGCAGGCGTCGAGGGAGAGGCGACGGATCTCCTCGTGCAACGCGTTGGCGTCGTCGACGAAGATGGGGCACACGATGGCGCCGTGATTCGTCGCGCGCTCGGGCGCGCCGGCCCGATGCGCCACCACGACGGCGACGGCGGCGAGCAGCGCGCCACTGGCGGCCAGCGTTGCGACCCACGACGGGCGAAGGCGGGGGCGTGACACCGCGCGCTGGACCTGCAGCATGCTGCCGGGACACGCCGCCGTCAGGCCGGTTGCGCCGCAGGGCCGCGTGATAAGGTCGGCGCGATGGATCAGAGCGACGACGGCAGCCCGGGATTCGGAGAATCGTCGGGGTTGACCACGCTGTTCGAGGGCGAGTGGGCCACCGTCCGCCGCCTGCGCAAGGGCAAGCTCGTCGTGGTGGCGGGCGCGGATCAGGGCAAGGAGCTCGAGATCGTCAAGCCGCGCGTCACCGGCGGTCGCAGCATCATCAGTGACCTCGTCATCGCCGACAAGGCGGTCTCCGGCACGCACTTCGAGATCGCCGCGCGCGACGACGGCTACCGGCTGCGCGATCTCAACTCGCGCAACGGCGTGTTCGTGGGCGACCTGCGCATCCGCGAGGCGTACCTGCGTCCGGGCACGGTGTTCCGCATCGGCCACACGCAGATCCAGTTCCAGTCGATGCAGGACGTCGTCGAGATCGAGCTGTCGAAGCGCGACCGCTTCGACGCGATCATCGGCGGCTCGGCGGCGATGCGCGAGATCTTCGCGCACCTCGAGAAGGTGTCGCCGTCGGATCTCACCGTGATGATCACGGGCGAGACCGGCACCGGCAAGGAGATGGTCGCGCGCGCGGTCCACAACACCAGCCCGCGCAAGCAGAAGCCGTTCGTCGTCCTCGACTGCGGCTCGATCCCGCGCGAGCTGATCGAGTCGACCTTGTTCGGTCACGAGAAGGGTAGCTTCACGGGCGCCCACGCGCAGCACATCGGCTGCTTCGAGCAGGCCCAGGGTGGCACGATCTTCCTCGACGAGATCGGCGAGCTCGACATCTCGCTCCAGCCCAAGCTCCTGCGCGTGCTCGAGCAGCGCGAGATCAAGCGCGTCGGCGGCGACCGCACCGTCAAGGTCGACGTGCGCGTGCTCGCCGCCACCAACCGCGACCTGCGCGAGGAAGTGAACAAGGGCGGCTTCCGCGAGGATCTCTACTTCCGCCTCAGCGTGGTGCACGTCGAGCTGCCGCCCATGCGCGAGCGGCGCGAGGACGTGGCCACGCTGGCCAATCACTTCCTGCGCGACATCGCGAGTCGCCGCGGCATGCAGATGTCGTTCGGCCCCGACGCGATGGCGGCGATGCTCTCGCACTCGTGGCCCGGCAACGTGCGCGAGATGCGCAACGTCGTCGAGCGCGCCGCCGCGCTCAGCGACGGCCCGGTCATCACCCGCGCCGACCTCGTCTTCGGACGCGAGATGGGCCCGAGCGTCTCGGCCAGCCATGATCTCGCCAAGGCTGGCGCGGCTGCCGCGCAGCGCGCCGCGGCCCGCGAGGCCGGCGTCGAGATGCCGCCGGGCGGTGGCCCCGCGATCTTCGATCAGGCGCTGCTGAAGCCCGGCCTCGGCTTCAAGCAGGCGAAGCAGACCGTCGTCGACGCCTTCGAGTCCGCGTACCTCGAGGCGCTGCTCACGCGCAACGACGGCAACATCACGCGCAGCGCGCACGAGGCGGGGCTCACGCGCTACCACTTGCGCGAGCTGCTCAAGCGCCACGGCCTGAAGGGCGGCGAGTCCGAGGGCGCCTGATCGACGCCGGATGACGGTCGGGCCCGCGTCGCGGGAGTGGGTGTGAACGGGTGACGCGTGCCCGGGTGTGAAACGGCACACCGAAAACGCGAACGGCGCCCCGAAGGGCGCCGTTGTTGGTTTCGGCAGGGTCGAGTCAGCTCGGCGACGACGAGCTCAGCGACGGCGACCGGGCGGCGTGTGCGTCGGCGAGCCCGGCGGCTGGACGCGCGGCGGACGCGGCGTCGACGACGCCGGCGGCGGATCCGCGGGCTGCTGGCGCGACGGCGGCGGCTGACGCGTCACCGGCGGCGGCGCCGCGGGCGGACGGGCGGGCTCGGCGCGACCGTTGCCCGGCTGCGGGGCCGAGGGCGGACGCGTCGGGCGACCCGGCGGCGGCGCCTGCGGACGCACCGGCGGCGCGACCACGGGCGGCGACGGATCGTGACCGCGCGGCGGCGGCGGCTGCACGACGACCGGCGGCGGCGTCGGGCGGGTCGGATACGCCGGCGGCGGCGTCGGGTGGCTGCGCGGCGGCGGCGCGACGACCGGCGGCGGCGTGTCGTAACCACGCGGCGGCGGGTACGGACGCGTCGGCGGGTTCACGACCGGCGGCGGGTTGCCACCACCGGGGCGCGTCGGATAGCCGCCGTTGCCGACGACCGGCGGCGGGCGGACGACGACCGGCGGACGACCATCGCGGTGATCGCGAACCTGGCCACGCGGCGGCAGACGATCCGGACGCGTCCAGTAGCCCGGCGTGTACACGTAGCGGCCGTCGACACCGTAGTCGTAGTACGGCTGCACGTAGTAGTAGCCGCTCTGCTGCTGCACCCAGCGGCCACCGATCCACTGCCACTCGTAACCGCTCCAGTGCCAGTAACCGTCGATCCACACGTAGCCGTATCCCGGCGACGACGTCATCGACTCGTACAGCGGCTGAGGCGGCATCGAGTTGACGGTGTACGGAGACGGCTCGCCCACGTAGATGCCACCCGACGCGTAGGTCGAGTTGGTAGAGGCGTAGCCATAGCCGTAACCGCTATTCACGGGCTGTGCGTCGCGGACCACACAGGCCTGCGCGGCGAACGCGAGACCAGCGAATCCAAGGCATTGAAGCAAGCGGCGCATCCTCATGACTGTTCCTCCGTCTTTCCGGTCCGTTCGACGGGGCGAGCCCGCGAAGGATTCAAAGTCTAGTTGACGCTCTACCCGACCACAAGTACACAGAAAGCCCCATGAAAACGGTCTTCTCAGGCATCCAGCCGTCGGGCGAGCTCCATGTGGGCAACTACATCGGGGCCATCGACAACTGGGTCAAGATGCAAGACCAATACCGCTGCATCTACTGCGTCGTTGACTACCACGCGATCACACAGGACTACACCGCCAAGGACATGAGCCCCCGGGTGCGGGACATGGCGCTCGACATCCTGGCGCTGGGGGTCGATCCGGAGAAGGCCATCCTCTTCGTGCAGTCGGCGGTGCCCGAGCACACCGAGCTGGCGTGGGTGTTCAACGCGGTCACGGGCCACGGCGACCTCGAGCGCATGACGCAGTTCAAGGACAAGAGCGAGCACCAGCCCGACAACATCAACGCTGCGCTGTTCTCGTATCCGGTGCTGCAGGCCGCCGACATCCTGCTGTACAAGGCCGAGCTGGTGCCGGTCGGCCAGGATCAGGTGCAGCACATCGAGCTCGCGCGGCGCATCGCGCGCAGCTTCAATCATCGCTGGGGCAAGGTGTTCCCCGAGTGCGAGCCCAAGCTGACCGAGACGCCGAAGGTGCTCGGGCTCGACGGCAAGCAGAAGATGTCGAAGTCGCTCGGCAACCACATCCCGCTCACGGTGGCGGGCGACGAGAAGCCGCTGCGAAAGCTGCTCGGCCGCATGGTCACCGACGAGAAGCGGGTGACGCGCGAGGATCCGGGCAACCCCGACGACTGCAACGTGTACTCGTTCCACAAGATGTTCTCGACGGAGGAGGACCGCGCGTGGGTGCGCGAGGGCTGCACGACGGCGGGCATCGGCTGCGTCGACTGCAAGGGCCGGCTCGCGCAGCGCATGATCGAACGCTTCGAGCCATATCGCGCGCGGCGCGCCGAGCTGCTCGCGCATCCCGGGCGCGTCGACGAGATCCTGCACGCGGGCGGGCAGAAGGCGCGCGCGATCGCGCAGCGCACGATGGACGAGGTTCGCAAGAAGCTGGGGCTCTGGAGGTGACGCGGTGATCGCGGCGCTGGCCCTGACGTCGCGACGGCGCGCGATCGCGGCCGCGGCCAGCGCGGTCGCGGCGATGGCGCTCGCGGTGGCCGTGGTCGGGCGCGGCTGCGCGGTGACGTCGCCGGGGCCGGACGCGACGGTGCGCAGCCTCGTGGCCGCGGCGCGCGCCGGCGATCGCAAGGCGGTGTGGCAGTTGCTCTCGCCCGACACGCAGATGCGGCTCGAGCGGCAGGCCAAGGAGGCGACCGAGCTGGTCGGCTCGAGCACGCGCTACGAGGCGATGGATCTCATCAGCATCGGCTCGTCGGACGACGTGCCGCCGCCGACGGAGATCAAGGTGGTGTCGCGAAGCGGCGACGATGCGATGGTGGAGGTCGCGGGGCCAGCCGGGCGCGCGCAGCTGCCGCTCCGGCGGGTGAACGGCCGCTGGCGCATCCATTTGCCCTGACGGGCAAAGGCCTCGGGCCTCAGCCAGACCCAGATCCAGATCAGAGATCAGACCGTGATGTTACCTGAGCAAACTGGTGTCGAAGTGATCGCAGACCATGTGGCGGAGGCGGTGGAGCGGCCGAAGGGCGCGCTGGAGCGTGCGCTCGACGACGTGTTCGGGTTCTCCACGCTGCGGCCGGGGCAGGCCGAGGTGATCGCCGAGGTGCTCGACGGGCATCCGGTGGTGGCGGTGATGCCGACCGGCGCCGGCAAGAGCCTGTGCTACCAGCTGCCCGCCATCATCCTCGGGCAGAAGGGCGGCGTGACGCTGGTCGTGTCGCCGCTCATCGCGCTCATGAAGGATCAGGTCGACGTGCTGACGGCGCGCGGCGTGGCGGCGGCCGCGTTGACCAGCGCGGCGACGCAGGAGCAGCAGCGCGACATCCTGGACGGCATCCGCGCTGGTCTGTTCACGCTGGTGTACGTGGCGCCGGAGCGGTTCAAGAGCCCGCGCTTCCTCGACGCGCTGCGCGCGATGGGCGATCGGCTGGCGCTGGTGGCGATCGACGAGGCCCACTGCATCAGCGAGTGGGGCCACGACTTCCGTCCCGACTACCGGCGCATCGGCGCGGCGGTGCGCGAGCTGCGACCGCCGCGGGTGGCGGCGTTCACGGCGACCGCCACGCCCGAGGTGCGCGCGGACATCGCCGAGCAGCTGGCGATGACGAACCCGCGCGTGCACGTGCGCGGCTTCGATCGGCCGAACCTCTATTACACGATCGAGCGCGTGCGCGGGATCGAGGAGAAGAGCCAGCGGCTCGTGCAGCTGGCGCGCACGCGCGACGGCGGCGTGGCGCTGGTGTACGCGTCGACGAGGAAGAACGCGGAGAAGTACGCCGACACGCTCAAGCGCGCAGGGATGCGCGTGCGCGTCTACCACGCCGGGCTCGACGACAAGTCGCGCGACGAGGCGCAGGACGTGTTCATGGCCGGCAAGCTCGACGCGATCGTGGCCACCAACGCGTTCGGCATGGGCATCGACAAGAGCGACATCCGCATCGTCGTCCACGCCGACGTGCCGCGCAGCCCCGAGGCGTATTACCAGGAGTGTGGGCGTGGCGGGCGCGACGGGCGGGCCACGAAGTGCGTGTTGCTGTTCGGGGCCGGCGACGTGCGCATGCAGGAGTTCCTGATCGACGCGTCGTATCCCAGCACCGAGCAGCTGCGCGCGCTGTGGAAGCTGTTGAAGGATCAGCCGGAGCTCGGCGCCGCGAGCGACCTCGAGGACAAGGTCGGCGACAAGCTGCCGGGGGAGCCGCACGCGTCGACCGTGAGCTCGGCGTTGCGGTTGCTCGAGCGGCACGGCCTGCTGCGCCGCGACGGCGACGTGTGGGAGGCGGTGCGGCCGGATCCGAGCATGTTCGCACCGCTCGACGTCGAGGGCTTGCAGCGGCGCGCCGAGGTCGAGCGGAGCAAGCTGCGCTCGATGGTGGAGTTCGCGTGGTCGTCGCGGTGCCGTCGGCAGATGATCCTCGAGTACTTCGGTGACGAGGAGTGGGCCGATCGCGGGCGGCGGTGCGGCGCGTGCGATTCGTGCGACGCCATCGCGCACGGCAGCGCGCCCGAGATGGACGAGAAGACCAAGCGCGGGATCGAGCGGCTGCTGTCGCTGGTCGGGAACCTGCACGGTCGGTTCGGACGCACGCGCATCGCGGCGCTGGCGGTCGGCGCGCAGGAAGAGGACCGGCGCTGGGATGACCTGCCCGAGCTCGGCTGCCTGAAGGGCTGGACGCAGAAGGACGTGCTCGACATGTTGCGCGCGCTCGAGGGCGCCGGGCTCGTCGCGTCGACGGGCGGCGAGTACCCGACCATCAAGACGACGCGCCAGGGCGACCTCGCCAGCATCGGCAAGGTCGACGTGACCACGCTC
>DATLEB010000278.1:0-8383 GCA_035525615.1 Kofleriaceae bacterium
CCGCCGCCTCCGCCAACCGGCGCACCGATCGACGCCGCGCCGTCTCCGCCGCAGCCGCACCCGCCGCATTCACCGGCGATCGACGCCGGCCGCTTCGTCGATCCCGAGGACACGAACGGGGACGGCATCCCCGACCTCCGCTGACGCGTGCGACGGCCACCTTGATTCTGGGCACTCTTCGCCCGCCGCTCGGCCGCACTCTCTGGACTGGCTCGAGCGCCGGGGGGCCGCCCTGGCGCAGGACGGGCGCCCGATTGACCGTCTCAGGACTGCGTCGCCGCAGCCTTCGCCTTGGTCGTCCGCTTCGCCGCCGAGCGCCCGCGGCCTTCGGCCTTCGGCGTTCGCGACGCAATCGCAGCGGCGACCTTCGGCGTTCGCGACGCCGTCGACACCGCGCGCTTGGACGTGCGCGACGCCGTCGAGCTCGGGCCCGTCGCGCGCGTCGAGCCCGTCGTGCGCGTCTCGCGCGTCTCGCGCGGCCTTCGAGCGCGTCCTGCCGGTGCGTCCTCGGCGTGGCTGGCGACGATCTCGATCCCGAACAGCGCGCTCAGTCCGCTCCCGCCGTCGTCGTTCAGCACGCGGGTCGACCTCGTGGCGCCGCGCGATGCGGGCACGGCCTCCGCCGCCGCGGAGACCAGCTCCGCCGCCGACACCTTGCGCAGCGTGAAGAGGAGCTCGGGCGCCTGGTCGAGGCGCGCACCGATGCCGTACATCGTCGCCGCGACGTGTTTGCACATCGACGCGTAGTCGGGACAGCTGCACTCGATGCGAATGTGCTTCGGCGCCGGAAACAGGCCGGTGCGCTCGGCGCACAACCGCGCCATCACGGAATCGGAAAGCTTGCCGCCGAGCAGATCGACGAGCGACCGGATGTCGCCCGAGCAGTCGCGCTGGATCGCCTTCCAGTCCGCCCGCGCGACCGCGTCCATCTCGATCCCGACCTCGTAGAGCTCGGACCCGAGCACCTTCGCGGTCACCCGGCCGGGCGTGATCGCGAGATCGATCACGGATCCGCTGCGCACGTAGCTGCGGCCGCGCTCGAGGCGATACGCGAAGTCGCGATAGCGCTCGATGTTGTCGCACCACGCCTGGCCCCAGAAGCTCGTCACGATCTTGCGGCCCTCGATCACGATCGGCGCGAGCGGCCGTCCCTTGCGCGCCGCGTCCGCGACGAGCTTCGCCGCCTCGTCACGCCGCTGGCCCACCGACTTGCGGGGCGCCCAGCCATAGGAGCCGTAGCGATCGTAGTAGCTCATCGCGCGTGCCCCCTATGCATCGCCCATCGCCCCCTTCAGATCCAGCGACACCAGCGCCATCAGCTCGGTATCACTCAGCTCGGTCAGGCGCACCTCGTTGGTGCCCTCGAGGAGCTGCTGCGACAGCCCGCGCTTGCTCGCGATGAGCGCGTCGATCTTCTCCTCCACGGTGCCGCGGCAGACCAGCTTGTGCACGAGCACGTTCTTCTTCTGGCCGATGCGGAAGGCGCGGTCGGTCGCCTGATCCTCGACGGCGGGGTTCCACCAGCGGTCGAAGTGCACGACGTGCGACGCCGCGGTCAGGTTCAGGCCGGTGCCGCCCGCCTTCAGCGACAGGACGAAGAACGGGACGTCCTCGTCCTCCTGGAAGCGCTTGACCAGCGCGCCGCGCTCCTTGACCGACGTGTTGCCGTGCAGCACCAACCCGGGGCGCCCGAACACGCCGGCGAGGAACTCGGCGAGCGGCGCCGTGGTCTCGCGGAACTGCGTGAAGACGAGCACCTTCTCCTGCTTCGCCGCGATCACCTCGGCGAGCTCGCGGACGCGCGCGAGCTTGCCGCTCGACGCCTCGTCCCAGACGCCGTCGCCCAGCCACTGCGACGGGTGGTTGCAGATCTGCTTGAAGCGCAGGAGCGACGCGAGCACCGCGCCGCGCCGCTCGATGCCCTCGGTCGCGCGCAGCCGCGCCGCCAGATCGTCGACGGCGTCCTGGTAGAGGGCGGCCTGCTTGCGCGACAGCGGGCAGTACGCGACCACCTCGGTCTTGTCGGGCAGGTCGCTGATGACGTGCTTGTCGGTCTTGAGGCGGCGCAGCACGTACGGCCGGACGAGCTCGCGTAGCGGGCCGTAGCCCTGCTTCTCGAGGTCCTTGGTGAAGCGCGTGAACTCCTTCGCCGTGCCGAGGAGGCCGGGGTTCAGGAAGTCGAAGATCGACCACAGGTCGCCGAGCCGGTTCTCGACCGGCGTGCCGGTGAGCGCGATGCGCGCCTCGGCGCGGAGCGACTTGACGGCCTTGGTCTGCCGCGCCGCCGGGTTCTTGATGGCCTGCGCCTCGTCGAGGATCGCGTGGCGCCACGGCGTCGACGCCAGCCACGGGGCGCGCGACAGCGTGCCATACGTGGTGATGACGAGGTCGACGTCGTCGAGCGCGGGGGCGTCGGCGGAGGCGAGCGTCGTCGAGGGCATCGCCGACGGATGCGCGACGAGGACACGCAGGCTCGGCGCGAAGCGCGCCAGCTCGTCGGCCCAGTTGCCGATCAGCGACGCCGGCGCCACCAGCAGCGAGGATCGGCGTGGACGCGCGCCGACGAGCAGGAGCGCGATGACCTGCATGGTCTTGCCCAGACCCATGTCGTCGGCCAGGCACGCGCCCATGCCGAGCTCGGTCGTGAGATGGAGCCACTGCAGGCCAGCCTGCTGGTAGGGCCGCAGCGTCGCGTGCAGCGCGCCGCCGGGATTCACGGTGGCGAGCCCGTCGGGGTTGCGCAGCGCGGCGAGCCGCTCCGCGAGCCACGGGCCCGCGACGACGCGCGCGTCGTTCAGCGCCTCGGCGGTCGCACCGCCGCCGATCGCGGCGCCGGCCACCAGGCGCATCGCCTCGCCGAGACCGATGCCGCCGTCGCCGGCCTCGCGCTCGACGCCGCGCAGCTGCTCGATCGTCCGCCGCAGGCGTTCGCGATCGAGCTCGACCCAGCGTCCGCGCAGGAAGCGCAGCCCGTCGGTGCCGGCGAGCAGGTCCGCGACCTCCTGCGCGGTGAGCGGTTCGCCGTCGACGGTCGCGCTCGCGCGGAAGTCGACGAGCGTCTGGCCCCCGAGCCCTGCCGCCTTCTTGGCGCCGACGGTCGCGGTGGCCTGCACGCGCGCCGGGCGTCCGCTGCCCCACTGCGCCGGCATGCGCACGATGACGCCCGCCTTCTCGAGCTTCGCGACGTCGCCGAGGAGCTGGAGCGCATCCGCCGGGGACCAGCGGAGCGGGTGGAAGACCTCGTTGTTCTCCACCATCTCGGCGAGCCACGGACAGTCCTCGGCCGCGGTGTTCACGGGCGAGAGCAGGGCGCGCAGCTCGGCGGTCGCGCGCGCGCCGGCGTACTCGCGCAGCGCCTGGCCGAGCGGGACGTGCTGCGCGCGCCCACCGCGGGTGAGGCGATTGGTGTACGTGGCGAGGAACGCGAAGGGCGCCTCCTCGTCGCCGCGATTCTCGGCGAGGTTGAAGTACACGCGGCCGACCATGTGCCACGCCGCGTGCTGCGAGCGCAGGAAGGTGGCGGCGCTGCCGTCGCCGGCCGCGACCGCGTCGCGGAACGCGCCATCGAGCAGCTGCCATTGCGCCGCGAGCAGCTCCGCGGAGACGTACTCGCCGCCCGTCATCGGCGGCGCCGCAGCGGCGATCGCGGCGAGCGTCTCGGCGTCGGGCGGACGCAGCGTGTCGGCCGTGCCGTCGGCGTCGCTCTCGCCGCGCGCGCAGACCGCGGCCACGTAGCGCGTCGCGAGGTCGCGCCAGAACGCGATCGACGGCGGCAACGCGGTCGAGACCTCGGCGGCCCCGAGCTGCACCAGCCCCGGACCGACGCCCGCCTCGAACGCCGCCTTCAAGCGCGCCGCGACATCCGCGGCGATCGCGTCGCTCGCCTCGCCCGCGCGCAGCACGAGATGACCCGCCGGCGTCACGGCGAGCGCGAGCCGCTCGTCGTCCGTCGCTGGCTGAGAGGTGCGTCGCGCGGTCGCCATGGGAACGACGCAGGATGCCAGACCGGCCTGATCTCGCCAGCCGTGTCGTGCGCAGGACAGGGGGCGAACCTGCTGCCTTCGAGGTCATTACTCTCGACGCTCTTCCAGACGAGCCACCTGCGCGTGGGGCGTAGGCGCGGTGTCGTTCGAGCTCGACGAGCGAGGCGCGCCGTACCAGGGTTCGTCCGGTTCCCGGACGAAGACGTACGGCACGCCGGCGATGGCGAGCTCGCGCGCGAGCTCGCGCAGCTCCACCTCGGACGCGGTCAGCGCCACGGCGTGTGTCGGCGGGCTCGCTGCGGCGGCGCCGCGGAGCTGGGCCGACTCGGCTACCGTGGAGCTGCTTTGGCGTCCGCGCAACTGCGATTCGTGGGATCATCGACGTCTAGCCATGAAAAGACGCGACTTCCTCAAGACAGCGGGATCGTTCATCGTCGTAGCCTCGGTCGGCAACGCCGCCTGTGGAGGCGACGATGGCGGAGATGGCGGGCCGGACGGGAATCAGACCGGCCTCTTCGCGTTCCCGCAGGGGGTCGCGTCGGGTGATCCGCTGCCGACGGCGGTGATGCTGTGGACGCGCGTGGAGGCGACGGGGGGCGGCACCGATGATGTCGTCGTGCACCTGCAGGTCGCGACCGACGAGGCGTTCGCCACGATCGTCTCGGAGCACGACTTCACGGTGACCGCGGCCAGCGACTTCACGCTGCGCGCGCTCGTCGAGGGGCTCACCTCCAACACCATCTACTTCTACCGGTTCCAGGCCGGCCCCGGCGCCGACACCAGCGACGTGGGCCGCACGTGGACCGCGCCGTCGGCCGACGCCGACGTGAACGTGAACCTGGCGTGGGTCTCGTGCCAGGACTACGAGGCCGGCTTCCACGGCGCGTACCGCGAGATCATCAAGGACGACGAGGCGGCGACCGCGGCCAACCGCATCCACGCCATCGTCCACCTCGGCGACTTCATCTACGAGACGCGCGGCAAGCAGTTCTCGGAGCCGCTCAACGCCGACTTCCAGATCCTCCAGATCTCGGACCGCAACGGCACGCCGCGGCGCATCGCGGCGTTCCCCAACGGCGGCGACAACAACGGCTACGCGCTCACGCTGGCCGACTACCGCCACCAGTACAAGCAGTACCTCCAGGACCCGGACCTTCGCGCCGCGCGCGCCCGCTGGCCGTTCATCCAGACCTGGGACGACCACGAGTTCTCGAACGACTGCTGGCAGACCAGCGCCAACTACACCGACGCGCTCACCGGCGACGAGCCGATGCAGCGTCGCAAGGCCGCCGCCAACCAGGCGTGGTTCGAGTTCGTGCCGGCCGCGCTCTCCGACGCCCTCGGCGTCACGGGCGTGGCCAACCAGGCGCACGACTTCCAGGCCGCGACGGTCAACGACGCCCCGTTCGGCACCGCCGTCGACGCCAACAACCTCTTCACGGAGGCCAACAACGTCGCCGCGCTGGGCACGCTCACCATCTACCGCAGCGTGCGCCTGGGCCGGCACTGCGAGCTGGTGATCACCGACGGGCGCTCGTACCGCAGCGACCACGCCATCCCCGAGGAGCTCATCTACCAGAGCGCGTTCTTCTTCGATCAGCGCAACGTGCTGTCGTACGAGATGAACAACGCCATGGACGCGGGCTCGACCGCCAACGGCGGCAACCCGCCGACGTCGTTCCACTCGAACACCTTCCAGAACACGAACCGCACGCGCGCGCCCGGCACGATGCTGGGCGGCCCGCAGAAGGCGTGGTGGAAGGCGACGATGACCGGGTCGAACGCCACCTGGAAGGTGTGGGCCAACGGCGTGCCGCTCATGCGCTTCTTCCTCGATAACGGCACGGGTCAGCTCATCTTCCCGCGCGTCATGGATTCGGACGCGTGGGACGGCTACAACCACGAGCGCAACGAGCTGATGGCGCACCTGCGCACCAACTCGGTGAAGAACGTCGTCACCATCACGGGGGACATCCACGCGGCGTTCGCCGGCACCGTCATGGACGACCACGACGCGGCGACCCCCAACCCGGTGCTGGTCGAGCTCGTCGCGCCCGGCGTCTCGTCGAACTCGCTGTTCTCGTTCTTCGAGTCTCCGACGCGCACCGGCGCCGCGAGCGCGCTGCGCAGCCTCGTCACCTACGACGCGACGGGGATGGGCGGGACCAAGAAGTTCGTCGAGAACATCAACCTGACGCTCCTCTACGGGTCGGCGTCGTCGCAGGTGATGGCCCAGACCAACAACTTCGCGATGGCGGCGGCCAACCGCGACCTCAGCGTGAACCCGCACCTCAAGTACGCCGACTCGAACGCGCAGGGCTACGGCGTCCTGCGCGTCACCGCGACCGGGTCGACGGCCGACATCGTGACCATCAACCGCCCGGTCACCGACAGCGCCAACGGCCCCGGCAAGAAGCACACGGCGCACTTCACGGTGCCGCTCGTCGCCGGCAACGCGGCGCCCACGCTCGAGGGCCCGACGTTCACGGGCACGCCGCCGTTCCCGTTCGACCCCACGACCTGAGCCTCCGACTCGCTTCGCTCGCGCAGGCCACGGGGCCTCCGGACGTACAAAGGGGCGGCGCCTTCCGGCGTCGCCCCTCGACGTTTCGGCTAGCTCGCAGCTAGCTCAGCCGACGTGCTCAGGGGAACGTCGTGTGGCCCGCGAGGGCGTGGCCCGAGAGGACGCGCAGGGTCTGCACGTTGGGCCCGGTGCCGTCGAGGATGGTGCCACCGACGAAGAGGACCTGCTGTTCCACGCGCGTGGGATCGAAGTCCATGATGGCCTGGACCGCGGCGGCCGGCATGGTGCCGCTCTTGCCGCCGATGAAGGCGCACTGCCACTCGAGCCACTCGTCCGTGCCCGGGATCTCGGTCGGCATCTGGAACGGGAGGAGGCCGGTGAGCGGCTTCTTCGTGGCCGAGCCCGAGATGATGAACGCCTTGAGGATGGCCGTGCTCTCGTCGCCGCAGGTGTCGTCGAACACGTTGGCCGCGCCGACGGTGGCGTTGTCGCAGCTGTACTTCACCATGGTGGCCGCACCCGTCGTCTGGAACGCGGTCAACGAGGCGCTGGTGGTATCGAGCGCGAACCCGCCCGGCTTGACCGCCGTGCCGCCGGTGCTGGCGCCGTCCGGGTCGGTGTCGGCGTACGTGAACGTGTTGGCCGTCACGGACACGACGGTCGCATCCGTCCTGTTGAACGAATTGTCGAGAACGCCAGCGACCGTGAGTACCTGACCCACCAGGAAGTCGTGGTTGACGCTGGTCGTCGCGGTGACGACGTTGCTCGCGCGGGTGACCGCCGTGAGTCCGACCGGACGGCGCGCCTCGCCGGGCACGTCGATCGTCACGTCGATCGCGGGCCAGACGGTGTTCGCCGCCTTCTGGATGCGGATCGAGCTGGGCGTGTTGGGCGCGGCCGAGCCGCCAAGGAAGTTGGCGAGCGCGCCCGCGGCCGGGACCGGTGAGAACCCGTTGAGGATCGTGTAGCTCGCGGTGGTCACAGGGGCCTGCGCCGCGCCGTCGGCGGGCGCCGGGTTGACCACGATCACCGTGTTGGCGTTCACCTGCGCGACGATCGGGAACGCGCTGGTGCCGCTGTTGAACGCGGTGTTGGTCAGGCCGTTGACCACGAGCGCGGAGCCGACGATCCGGTTGGTCGGGACCGACGACGTGCCGAGGGTCACGCCCGCCTCGTCCGCGCCCGCGTTCGGGTACGTGAAGGTCGTCGCGCCGGTGACCGTGATGGGCACGCCGGCGACGTTGAAGGTTCCGGAGCCCGCGACGGTCACCAGCATGCCGGACTGGTAGCCGTGCGCGGCGGCCGTCGTCACGGTGACCACGTTGGTCGCGCGGACCAACGTCGCGATCGTGACCGGCGGCGACATGCCGAGGTCGACGGTGGGCGACGCGAGCGTGTACACGACGGTGCTGTTGGAAGCACGGTCCTGCGCGCCGATGGTGGCGTTCCCGGTCGCCGTGTTCGAGATGCAGACGTACGGATCGGGCTCGCCGAACGCCGCCTGGAGCGTGCACGGACCGACCGTCTTGAGGAGTGCGCTGTCGCCTGTGGCCGGCGCGCTCACCGTGATCGCGCCCGCGTCGAGACGCGGGTTCGGACGGTGCGTCGCATCGAACTTGGTGACGAGACAGCCGCCGATGGCCGACGTGCCGAAGATGTTGGTGCCGCCGTTCATCGTGAAGTCGTTGAACGAGAAGCGGATGGTGCCGCCGCGGACGCCGCCGACGGCTGCAGCCTCCGGGTCGACGACGGTCGCGTCGAACACCGCGAGGGTGCCGCCGACGGTCGGGGTGGCCATGCCGGTGTCCGGCGCGTCGGGGTTCATGGCCGCGTCCGGATCTTGATCCGCCGCGTCGATGTCGCCGCCGCCGCCAGG
>DATLEB010000281.1:0-29648 GCA_035525615.1 Kofleriaceae bacterium
TGCTGACCAGCGCCGATCCCGCCTGATCGCCTGGCCTGATCAGACGATGCTCTTGGTGTAGAGATCGGCGCGGCGGTCGCGAAAGAAGCCCCAGTCGGCGCGATAGCTTTCGAGTTCCGTCAGATCGAAGGTGTGCACCAGCACGCCCTCCTCCGTGGCGCCGAAGCTCTCGACGATCTCGCCGCGGTTATCGGCGATGAACGAGTGGCCGTAGAATTTCTGCTTGGCGCCGTCGTTCACTTCCAGGCCGATGCGGTTGGCGGCTACGACCGGCACGGCGTTGGCGACCGCGTGCCCCTGCATGGCGCGCTGCCACTGGGCATGCGTATCGAGCGCGGTATCATACGGCTCTGATCCGATTGCCGTCGGATAGAACAGCACCTCGGCACCGGCGAGCGCCATGGCCCGCGCGCACTCGGGGAACCACTGGTCCCAGCAGATGCCGACGCCGATCGTCGCGTAGCGCGTGGCCCACGCCTTGAACCCGGTGTTGCCGGGCTTGAAGAAGAACTTCTCCTGGTACCCCGGCCCGTCGGGGATGTGGCTCTTGCGATAGGTGCCGAGGTTCTGGCCGTCGGCGTCGAGCACGACGATCGAGTTGTACGTCTCGGGGCCATCCTTCTCGAAGAACGAGACCGGGATGACCACTTCGAGCTCGGCGGCGAGCTTCGAGAGGCGCGCGATCGTCGGATGTCCGGGAACCGGACGAGCGCGCAGGAAGTCCTCCTCGCGCTGCGCGCGGCAGAAGTAGTGGCCCTCGAACAGCTCCGACGGGAGCACGATCTGCGCGCCGGCCTTGGCGGCGCCGCGGATGAGGCCCTCGACGTGCGCGACGTTCTGCTCGACGTCGTCCGTGAACGACGTCTGGATCGCGGCGACGGTGACGGTGGCGGGCTTCACGGGGTCTTCGCTCCGGCTCGCGAGGGTTGCTGCTGCGTCGTGCAGTGGAAACCACCGCCACCGACGAGCACGGGATAGCAGTCGACGCCGACCGCGGCACGGCCGGGGAACATCTTCGCGACCGCAGCCACCGCCGCGTCGTCGGAGCCGGCGCGATACGTCGGCACCACGACCGCGTGATTGCCGATGTAGAAGTTCATGTAGCTCGCCGGCATGAGCGTGTCGCAATGATCGAGGACGCCACCCGGCGACGGCACGGTCACCACCTCGAGCCGGCGCCCGCGCGCGTCCTTCGCGGCGCGCAGGTCGGAGATGATGCCCTCGAGCGCGTCCTTGTTGGGATCGTCGGGCGCCGGCGCCATGGCGGTGACCACGCCGGGCGCGACGAAGCGCGCGAGCGTGTCGATGTGGCCGTCGGTGTGGTCGTTCGCGAGCCCGCGGTCCAGCCAGATGACGTGCTCGGCGCCGAGCGACGCGCACAGGAGCTCGGTCATCCCGGCCTCGTCGAGCCCCGGGTTGCGATTTCCTCCGAGGAGGCACTGGCGCGTGGTGAGCACCGTGCCCTCCCCGTCGACCTCGATGGCCCCGCCCTCGAGGATGAAGCCCTGCGGCCACGCCGGCGCGCCGGTGGCCCCCGCGATCCACGGGGCCACGTGCGTGTCGCCGGGCATGACGTACTTGCCGCCCCAGCCGTTGAACTCGAAGCACGCCGCCGCCAGCCCGCCCGCGTCGTCGACGACGAACACCGGCGCCGTGTCGCGCAGCCAGACGTCACCGTAGTGGGCCTGGTGGAAGCGCACGCCTGACGACGCCGCGCCGATGAGCGCGCGCGCCGCCGTCTCCGTGGCGGCGTCCGGGACCAGCAGGTCCACGCGCTCGCCGCGCCGACGGCCGCCGTCGTCGAGCGCCACGATCGCCTCGATCATCCGGGCCAGCGAACGGCGTGGTCCGTCCAGACCCTGGGCCCATTCCTCGGCGATGTGCGGCCAGGCGGTCCAGACCGCGTCGTGGTCGGCCCACTCGGCCGGCTGGTGGAAGCCCTGATCCTTCGCGCGCTTCACCCCGGTCGTGTACCACACCCCGACGAGCACTATAGTGCAGGGCTCCGGACCAGCGTGGCTGACGAAGCCGGACAGACGATGTTGGTATCGACGCGCCGGGGGCGGGATATGTTGCAGGCGCTGCGGAACGAGGGGAAGCGGACCGCAGCAGACATCTCAGCGCGCTCGGAGGGATCAATGCGAGGTTCTGCATTCCTGTTCGCGTCTTTTGCGCTCGTCACGCTGACCGCCGCCGCCTGCGGCCCGACTGCGTCGGGCGGCGACGACGATGATGATGACGACGGCACCGGCGGCATCGACGCCGGTCAACACACCGGCGGTGACGGCGGCGACACGCCGGTCACCGGCGAGTGCCGGAAGATGGATCTCATCTTCGTGGTCGACGACTCGGGCTCGATGGAGCAAGAGCAGACCAACCTCGCCACCAACTTCCCGATGTTCGCGTCGCTGCTCAACAGCTACACGATCTCGACGGGCGAGACCCTCGACTACCGCGCCGCGGTCACCACGACGGGCGTCACCGCGATGATGACGCAGACGACTCCCGCGTTTCCGCCGCTGCCTCCGATCAGCGTGCCCATCAACCAGACGGGCATGGACGGCAAGTTCCGTCAGGTCTCGGGCATGACGCGCGCCTGGGTCGAGCGCACCGATCCGAACATGGCGACCACCTTCGCGTCCGCCGCGAGCGTGGGCATCAACGGTCCCGGCATCGAGATGCAGCTGCGCGCCATGGAGCTGGCGATCCAGCCCAGCACCAATCCCGGCTTCATCCGCCAGGACGCGCTGCTCGGCATCGTCATCCTCACCGACGAGGACGACTGCAGCTTCCGCCAGGCGAGCGGCATCGACATCAGTGGCGTGGACGGCTGCGTGGGGACGCCGGGCATTCCGGCCGCCGCCGACTTCCTCCAGCCGCTCGATCAGCTGAAGGGCGAGCGCGGCCGCTGGGCCGCGGCCGTGATCGCGGCGCAGTCCGACTGCACGTCGAGCTTCGGTAACGCCGTCGAGGGTGTGCGCCTGAAGCAGTTCCAGGCGGCGTCACCGCAGAACATCGTGTTCGGCGACATCTGCCAGGGCAACCTGCAGGGCGCGCTCATGCAGGCGCTGGACTCGTTCCAGGCCGCGTGCGAGAACTTCCCTCCGATTGACTGACTATAGCCAGCGGCATGTGGTGATCACCGGCGCGAGCGGTGGTCTGGGGATCTCGGTGGTCCGTCACTTCCTCGACCGCGGCGCGATCGTTCACGCGCCGATGGTCGAGGCCAAGCCGCCGCCGCACCTGACGCAGGAGCGGGTGCACGCCACGCCGTCGATCGACCTCGTCGACGAGGTGCAGGTCGCGGCGTATTACGCGTCGGTGCCGTCCTTGTGGGCGTCGGTGCACCTGGTGGGCGGGTTCGTGTGGAAGGCGCTCGCCGACACCACGCTCGCCGACCTCGATCAGATGCACGCGCTCAACACGCGCACCACGTTCCTCGCGTGTCGCGAGGCGGTCGCGGCGATGCGCCGCGGCGGTCACGGCGGGCGGCTCGTGAACGTGATCGCGAGGCCCGCGCTGGTGCCGACGCCGAACCTGGTCGCGTACGCGGCGGCGAAGGCGGCGGTGGCGGCGATCACGCAGACGCTCGCGGCCGAGCTGGTGGCGGAGGGGATTTTTTGTAACGCGGTCGCGCCGTCGATCATCGATACACCGGCGAATCGTGCGTCGATGCCGAACGCGGACTTCGAGACCTGGCCCAAGCCGCTCGAGCTCGCGCACGCGATCGCGGATCTGGCGAGCCCGGACAACATGGTGACGTCGGGCGCGCTCGTCCCCGTGTACGGCCGGGCCTGATTCCGGCCAGTTGCGCCGGCGATCTTCGTCCCGCGATCCGCGGCGTTCCGCCCTCCGTAACTTCAGGGACCCGGTCGCGTAGATCGAGGTACCTTACGAACGACGAGGAGCAACGTTGCGCGACTCTCGCACGCCTGATCTGGATCGCCACCCCGAGCTGCACGGCCGCTGGAACCGGCGAACCTTCATCCAGGGCGCGGCCGCCGGGACCGCACTGGTCGCGCTCGGCGGCGCGCTCTACCGCCTGGCCGGCGATGATCTCACACGGCAAGCGCGCGCCGAATCGCGCGGCGATGGCCGACCGCGGCTGCCGCCCGGGCAGCGCGTGATCCGCCAGCTGCGCAACATGGGCGGCGACGAGGGTCCGGGCGACGTGAAGAGCTTCCGCATGCGCGTGCACGGCGCGGTGAAGTCGCCGTTCGAGCTGGACTACGCGGCGCTCCTGAAGCTGCCGCAGGTCGAGCAGACGAGCGACGTGCACTGCGTGACCGGGTGGTCGGTGCTCGGCGCGATCTTCAAGGGCGTGCGCATCTCGACGCTGGCCGAGAAGGCGGGCGTGAAGGGCGACGTGCGCCACGTGATCTTCGAGGCCGCGCACGGCTACACCACGAACGTGCCGTTCGCCGAGGCGACGGCGCCGAACTGCCTGGCGACGTATCGCATGGACGGCAAGCCGTTCGCGATCGAGCACGGCTCGCCGGTGCGCGGGCTGGTGCCGGACCTGTACTTCTGGAAGAGCGCCAAGTGGATCACGGGCGTGCGCTTCGTGGTGCGCGACGAGCCGGGCTACTGGGAAGTCCGCGGCTACCACAACCACGCCAACCCCTGGGCCGAGGAGCGTTACGGGTGAGCAACGAAGCAGCGAGCGCTCCCGAAGGCTCGCTGTGGATCGCCGTGAAGCGCCGCTGGCGCGGCTGGCTGCGTGCGATCCACCGCGACGCCGGATACCTGGCCGTGGGCCTGACGCTCATCTACGCGATGTCCGGCCTGGCCATCAACCACATCGACGACTGGGATCCCAACTTCGTCACGTACACGCGCGAACGCGCGATCGCGCCGATCGCGGCCGAGGTTCCCGACGAGGCGGCGATCGCGACGGCGCGCGCCGCGCTGGGCGTGGGCGTGCCGCGGTCGACGTATCGCGCGGGCGACGAGATCCATCTCGAGTACGACGACAAGAAGCTGGTGGTGTACGGCGACAGCGGGAAGGTGATCGAGCAGGGACGGAAGTCGCGCTTCTTGCTGCGCATCGCGAACTGGTTGCACTACAACCGCGGCAAGAAGGCATGGACGTATGTGGCGGATGCGTATGCGGTGCTGCTGCTGTACCTGGCGGTGTCCGGCATCTTCATGATCAAGGGCAAGAAGGGCCTGAAGTGGCGCGGGACGTTGTTGCTCGTCCTCGGTGCGTCGATTCCGATCGGCTACGTCGCGTGGTCGGGCGGGCCCGATGCGGCCAATCGCGCGGCGCAGCGGAAGGCTGGCGAGCTCGGTGGCGCGCCCTCGGCGTTCACGCCGGACGCACCCACGCCGTGATCTGGAGCCGCGCGTGAGCGTCGCGGCGACGCCGGCCGTGCGGCGCGCGGCCGCTGAGCTCGGCGCCGCCGACGGGCCGGCGCTCCTTTTCGATCTCGGCGTCGTGCGCGATCGCATGACGCGCGCGCGGGCGGCGGCGAAGGCGGCTGGCGATGCGGCAACGACGGCTGGCGACGCGGCAACGAAGATCGGGCACGCGATGGCAGGGATCGAGCTGCTGTTTGCGGTGAAATCGTTTCCGCTGCCGGAGGCGATCGCGCTGGCGGTCGAGCATCTCGACGGTCTCGACGTGGCGGGCCCCGAGGAGCAGGCGGCTGCGCTCGCGGTGCCGCCGACGAACGTCTCGGTGACGTGGCCCGGCGACGTCGACGTCGGGCTGCTCGCCGCGCTCGCCGCGCGCCATCGCGTGACCGCGGTGTGCGAGACCGCGGCGCAGCTCGCGGCCGCGGCGACGGTCGCGGGCGTCACGCTCGCGCTGCGACTGGCGAGCGACGACGACAGCCGCTTCGGCATCGCGCCCGGCGAGCTCGGCGCCATGATCGCCGCGGCTGCCAGCGGCGGCGCTGACCTGCACGGCGGCGTTGCCCTGCGCGAACGAGTGCGCGCGCTGCACGTGCACGGCGGCCCGCTCGCGACCTCGCCGTCGACGATCGCCGTGCGCGCACGCCGCGCCTGCGAGGCCGCGAGCGCGGCCGGCATCGCGCTCGAGCAGCTCGATCTCGGCGGCTCGCTGCACGGCTTCGCGCTCGCGCACGCGACCTCCGGCCAGTCGCTCCTCGCCGACGCCTTCGCCGCCGCGCGCGCCGCCGTTCCCGCACACGTGCGCGTGCTCTTCGAGCCCGGCCGCCTGTGGACCGAAGGCGCCGGCTTCGCCTGCGGGCGCATCCTCGCCGCGCGCGACCTGCCGCGCGAGGTGCGCGTGCTCGAGCTGTCGCGATTGTGTCACCTGCGATGGTCGACGCCGAAGCTGGTCGCGCCGCCGCCGCGCGCGGGCGAACCGCGCGTGGCGGTGACGCTGCTCGGCGCGACGTGCTGCGAGGATGACCTCATCGGCGACGCACGTGTGCCGCCCGAATTTCTGGCGCAGCTCGAGCCAGGCGCGCGCGTCTTGCTCGCAGGCGTCACGGGCTACGCCGCCGGCTGGAACCGCGCGTTCGCGGGCGTGCCCGCGGCGCGCATCGTCACCGTCGCCTGATCCCTCACCCGCGGAGGAGGATTGAGAGTTCTTCTCATCCGTGGCCCGCTCTCGTCAGGAGGCGAGATGGCAACCGCGAAGAAGACACCAGCACGCAAACCGGCCCCGCAGGCAGCTCATGGCGATCACACGCACGGCGGTGGGCATCACCACGAGACCGGCGAGGACGAACCGGACGAGCCCGCCACGCTGCGATCGATCTGCGGCCACGACGAGGAGCAGTTCGAGGCGCCGCGCCCGATCGCGCGTGACCGGAAGGACAAGGCGCCCACGCTCCTGAAGATGAAGTTGCTCGAAGACGCGCGCGGTTCGGTCGCGCCGGAGCCGTGGCGACCCGAGTCGGCCGAGGTGACCTACCAGCCGCGCGTGATCGCGCGCAGCCGCCACGGCATGCTGACGCGATTCAGCGGCAAGCGTGTCGAGCCGGCGCAGAACTGGTCGCGCATCTTCAACGGAGAGAGTCGCTCGATCCTCTTCGACACGGCGTACCCGTGGCGCTGCGTCGGCAAGCTCACCTGGAGGCCGACGCGCGGTCCGGGCGGCGGTTCGTGCTCGGCTGCGCTCGTGGGGCGACGACTGATCCTGACCGCCGGCCACTGCATCCCGTGGGGCAACCTCTGGTCCAACGCGACCATCACGTTCGTTCCTGCGTTCGCCAACGGGGTCTCGCGCCTCGGCGCGAGCTTCACGGCCAACATCAACGGCGTGGCGTACTGGGAGCAGGTCAGCAGCGACCAGTGCGGCTACGACATGGCGGTCTGCCGCCTCGACGCCGCGCTCGGTGACAGCCTCGGGTACTTCGGCGCCAAGGGCTACATCGATCAGTGGCAGGACAAGTCCGTATTCGCGGCCGTGGGTTATCCCTGGGACGTCGCTGGCGCCCAGCAACCGTCCGTCGAGACCGGCATCGCCGTGGTCGACGACGACGGCGACAGCTACGGCACGAAGGAGATCGAGACCAAGTGCGACTCGGCGAGCGGACTCTCGGGTGGCCCACTCTTCGCGAACTGGAGCGGAATGCCGTACATCATCGGCACGTTCAGCGGCTGGGAGGAGGAGGTCGACCTCCTTGCCAACGGCTTCAGCAACGTCCACAGCCTGTTCTCCGGCGGAAACGGGTTGGTGCGGCTCATCCGATGGGCGCGCGAGAACTGGGATACGTGAGTGCTGGAGGGCCCGGCCGCGCGCCACAAGATCGTCACCAGCGGAGCGGCCGTGCGAGCGCCTGCGCGGCAGCCGGGACGCCGAGGCCCAGCGCATGCGCGAAGGATCGCCCGACCAGCGGCGAGCGCGGGAAGCGCCGCACCAGCGTGGCGTGTCGCGCCAGCGCGGTCGTGAACACGCCACCGCTCTGGAAGCAGACCGCCGCGTTGTAGAGCATCTCGTCGTCGCGATACCGGTCGACGGCCAGCGCGAGGCTGCGGTCGTACGTCTCCCCGCACGCCACATACGCCGCACGGTCACCACTCGCCCGCGCCTGCTGCTCGAGCTGCTCGGCTTCCTTGCGCGTGCCGATCACGTCGATCAGCCGGAGCCGCTCCGCCAGCGCTTCATCCCTCGCCGCGAGTGCCGCGTCGTCGCGCAACCGTCGCGCCAGCGCGACCAGCTCCGCGTGTCGCTCGGTCACGATGTACGAGTCGAGCAGCAGGTTGACCGCGTACAGGCCGACCTCGTGCGCGCGCAGGTGCTCGACGATGAACACGAGGTCAGGGATCGCCTTCTCGTACTGGTGATGGCGCCGGTACATGTTGCCGCGCAGGAAGCGCGCGATGGCGACGCGGTCGCTCCGCTCCGTCGGTACCAGCGCGAGGAACGTGTCCAGCGACGCGACCAGGCGCTGGTCACGGGCCGCGAGCGGCCGCGGCTTCGGTTTCGCGTCGTGGTCGCCGGCATCGGGCGGCGCGGACCGCACGCGCACGTCGTGCTCGAACGTCTTCCGGCGGGCACGAAACGCACCGTGCGCGGCGTGCGCGCGCACCGCCGGGTCGATGCTCGGCTTCGCCGCGACGTGATCGAGCAGGTTCGCCGCCGCCTCCCACGCCGCCGCCTTCCACGCCGCGGCCGACTCTGACTCCGCGCCCGCCACCGACGGTGCCGCGCACACGCAGGCGCACACCACGGTCACCGCGAACGTCGCGCGCATGGCCCTGAGACACCGGCCGCGCGCGCCGGTTTCTCAGGATCGCGCGCCGCGGACCTCGACGACGCTGCGACCGCCGCCGACCGCGCGCACGGAGATCGCCGCCGTGACGCGCTCTTCCAGCTCGGCGACGTGCGACACGATCCCGACCTGGCGCCCGCTGGCCCGCAGCTGGTCGAGCACGCCGAGCGCGGCCTCGAGCGTCGCGGGATCGAGCGAGCCGAAACCCTCGTCGATGAACAGCGTCCGCACCTCGACATCCGCCGCCGCCATCGACGACAGCCCCAGCGCGAGCGCGAGCGACACCAGGAAGCTCTCGCCGCCCGACAGGCTGTTGATGGCGCGCGCGTCACCGCCCATCTCGCGATCGATGACGTGCAGATCGAGGTCGAGCCCCGGCACACGCTCGAGCTGGTAGCGCGGCGCGAGCTGGTCGAGGTGATGGTTCGCCGCCGCGAGCAGCGCGTCGAGCGAGAGGCTCTGCGCGAAGTTGCGCATCTCGCGCCCATCCGCAGATCCGATGACCTCCGACAGTTGCTCGAACGGCAGCGCCATCACGTCGTGCGCCTCGGCCGCGCGCATCGCCTCGGCGCGCCGCGCGCGCGCACCGTCGTCGGTCTGCCGGAGCAGCTCGAGCGCACGCAGCTGCTTCGCGGCGGATTCGGCCCGCGCGGTCGCGGCCTTCACGCGCTCCTGCCATTGCAGCTCGGGCTCGTCGAGCATGGTGGCGTCGTGCGCCGAGCGCCGGCCCGCGTGCTCGGCGAGCAGGCGATGCCGCTCGGCCGCGACGGCCGACGCCTGCTCGAGCGCGTCCTCGAGCACGCGCACCTGCGCGCGCGCCCCGGTGAGCCACGCCGCATCGCGCGCGATCAGCGGCGCGGCGTCGCGCTCCGTCATCGCCACGCGCGCGAGCGCGGCGGCCACGGCCTCGACGGCGCGCGCGTGCGCGTCGATCGCCGCCGTGCGCACCTCGATCGCCGCGTCGAGCCGCGTCTGCGCCGACGACAGCGCGCGCCCGGCCGCGCTCTCGTCCTCGCGCGCCGCGAGCTCCTCGCCGGCCGCCCGCTCGCGCACGATCGCCAGGTCACGCTCGAGCTCGTCGACCGCGCGACCTCCGAGCAAGGCGGCGCGCTCGCCGGCGAGCCGCGCGTGATCGCCGCGCACCGCCTCCGCCGCCGCCGCGCGTTCGAGCGCAGCCTCGGCCAGCTCCTTCGCGCTCGCCGTCGCCGCCGCCAGCGCGGGGCGCACCTGCTCGAGCGTCGCCTTCGCGACCGCGATCGCCGCGGTGCGCTCGAGGCACGCCTGCACGTCCGTCATCACGCGGTCGCGCAGCGCCACCGCGTCGCGGTCGAGCGCACGCAGCTCGTCGGCGGCGAGCACCTCGGCCAGCTCGCCACGCGCGTCTGCCAGCGTCGCGCCGTGCTGCTCGCGTGCGCGCTCGCCATCCTTGCGCTTGGCGTCGAGCGCGGCCGCGGCCTCGCGCGCCGCGTCGCGGCGCTGGCGGGCCTCCTCGAGCGCGTGCACCGCGGCCAGCACCGCGCCGTGCTTCGCGCTCGCCGCCTCGGCCACCGCTCGCGCGGCATCGCGCGCCGCCACCGCACGCGCGCGCGCCGCCATCGCTTCGCGGCCGGCGCCGTCGAGCCATCGCGCCGCCTCCTCGGAGGCCGGCTCGCCGACGAGGGGCAACTCGCCCGCCGCCGCCAGCGCCTCGCGCCACGCCGCGTTCGCCGCCAGCCGCTCCGCCGCGGCCTCGGCCGCCTCCGCCTGCTTCCGCTCCACCTGCCCCGCCGCCAGCCGCGCCCGCACCTCGGCGTCGCCCGCCGACCGCGCCAGCATCTCGGTGACGCCGCGCAGGTCGTTCACGCGCGAGAGCTGCTCGGCGACGAGCGCGTCGACCACACCACCGCGCCACGGATGTTCCGTCGCGCCGCACACCGGGCACTCCTCGCCCTCGCGCAGCTCGGCACGCGCCGCCTCGTGACCCGCCGCCTTGCGTAGCCGCGCCAGCGTGTCCTCGGCCTCGGCGCGCGCGGCGGTCTCGCGCACGAGCCGCGCGCCGACCTCGGCGATCTCGACGAGCGCCGCATCGGCGGCGCGCTGCGCCGCATCGGCCGCCGCCGCGAAGCCGGCCTCGTCCTCGACGGCGCGGCGCGCGTCCGCCGCGATCCCCGCGAGCGTCTCGAGCGCCTTCGCGCGCCGCTCCGCGCTCTCGAGCGCGCGCTCCGCCGGCGCGAGCGGCGCGTCGCGCAGCTGCGCTTCCGCCGCCGACGCCTCGGCCCGGGCCCGTTCGTGCGCCGCATGCGCGGCGCCCGCGTCCGCCTCCGCACGCGCGAGCGAATCCTCCGCTTCCAGCATCGCCGGCGCGATCGCATCGAGCGCGCGGCGCGCACCTTCGAGCGCCGCCTTGCCCGTGATCACGCGCTCGAACACCGCGCGCCAGCGCGCCGGATCGGTCGCCATGCGCACGTGCGCCGCGCGCGCCGCGAGCCAGCGCGCGCCCTCGCTGACCACCTGCGCGGCGGCCGTCTCCGCGCCGGCGAGCGTGCCCACCTGCTCGGCCGCCGCCGCCGCGCGCGCACGGCTCGCCGTCGCATCGGCCGCCGACGCGTCGACGCGTCGACGCGCCTCGGCCACGCTCGCATCGAGCACGCGCGCGCGCGCCAGCTCGGGCGCCGCCGCCGTCGCCACCCGCGCCGCTTCTGCGACCTGCGCCCGCGCCCGCGCCGCGCGCGCCGACGCCTCGCCGTCCTTCTTCGCCGCCGCCACCCTCGCCGCCTCCGCCTTCTCGACGGCCTGTCCGGCCATCACCATCGCCGTCGCCGCCTCACCGCGTGCACGCCACGGTTCGCGCACCAGCGCGACGCGCTCGACCGCCGCGATCTCGCGCGCCACCGGGTCCGCCGACATCCGGCGCGCGCGCGCCTCTTCCGCGACCGCGTCACCGAGCCCGACGTCCGCGCGCAACGCCGCCGCGCGCTCGCGCCACGCGCCGGCCGCCGCCAGCGCGGCCGCCACGAGCTTGCCCTGCGCCACGTCCTCGCGCGCCGTGAGCTCGCCGCGCTCGGCCGCCGCGCGCGCATCGTCGTCGAGCACGACCTCGCGGGCGACCTCGTCGGCCAGCCGCCGCCGTTCGTCCCCGAGCGCGCGCGCCCGCGCAAACGCCGCCTTCGACAGGTCGCCGTACACGCGCGTGCCCGTCATGCGCTCGAGCAGCTCGGCGCGCTCGCTCGCCGACGCCTTGAGGAAGCGCGAGAACTGGAACTGCGCGAGCAGCGCGGACCGGCAGAACTCGTCGTACGACAGCCCGAGCACGCCGCGGATCGCCGCCAGCGTCTCGGTGCGCGTCCCGCCCAGCACCGCGCCGTCGTCGAGCCGGACCAGCGACATCTTCTGGTCCTGCCAGCGCCCGTCGAGCTTCTTGCGCGCGCGCTGCACCTCCCAGCGCGCGCGATACCGCCGCCGGTCGCGCCCCTCGAAGTCGACCTCGGCCCAGCCGCCGGTCTCGCCGTTGCGCACGAGCGCGCGCACGTCGCTGGTCCCGAGCCGCAGCTTCTCGTCGTCGCCCCGAGCCCGAGGATGACCGACCTTGAAGCCGCTGTGCCCCTCGAGTCGCGGCGTCTTGTCGAACAGCGCGGCGCACATCGCGTCGAGGAGCGTGGTCTTGCCGGCGCCGGTCTCGCCGACGATCGCGAACAGCCCGGCGCCCGCGAGCGGATCTGCCTCGAGCGACACCTCGAACGTCCCGGCCAGGCTGGCCAGGTTCGCCCCGCGGATCGCCAGGATCTTCACGAGCGATCACCTTTGTTCGCGCCGGCTCGCGCGCAGACGCGCGCCTGCGGCGCGCCCGGCATGCGTCGTCCCGGCGCTTCGTCGTGGGCGCTACCCCAGGGCTCGCTTCGCTCGCGGCCCCACTCCTCGCGGCTGGCGCTCACGGGCCCTCGACTTCCGCGAGCAGCTGCTCGAACGCGGCCATCACCGCCGGCGGCACGTCGTCGGCGTGATCGCGCCGCCATCGCCGCCGCAGCACCTCGCGCGGATCGAGCTCGCTCAGCGCCTCGGGCGGCGGACCGTCGCCGAGCGCGCGTCGATCTCCCGTGAGCTCGGGCGAGATCTTCACGAGCCGCGCGTGCTTGCCACGCAGCGCGCGCTCGATCTGCGCGCGCAGGTGCGGCTCCGGCTTCTCGAGCCGCACGCGCACCTCCACATAAGGAGCGAGCTCGCGCTCCGCGCCCGGCCCCGCCTCCGGCAACGCCGCGAGCGCCGCCAGCACCTCGTCGAGCGGCGCCGCCGCGCGCGGCACGCGCATGAGCTGCACCGAGCGCGGCACCGGGAGCGTGCGGATGCCCGTCGCGCGCTCGCCGTCGAGCTCGAACACGACCACCGAGTGCTTGTAGTCGGCCTCGCCCATCGCGAGCGGGATCGGCGACCCCGCATACCGCACGTGCTCGCCGCCCACGCGCTGCGCCTTGTGCAGATGTCCGAGCGCCACGTACGCGAGGTCGTGGCCGAACCCGCCCGCATCGATCGCCTCGACGCCACCGACGAGCACGCGCCGCTCCGACATCCACGACGGCTCGCCGCCGCTCACGTGCATGTGCCCCAGCGCGACGATGGCCTGCCCCGGCTCCCGCCGCGCGCGCGCGTGGCCGATCGCCGCCGCGTACACCGCGCGCACCGCCTCGCCCGAATCCTCGGCGAGGTCGCCCGGCCGCAGGAACGGCACCGCCACGGCCCACGCCGCGATGCGGCCGTCGGCGCGCGGCAGCGGCACGACGACCCGCTCCACCTCGACCGCGCCCTCGCGCCGCGGCAGCGCGCCGACCACGTGAATGTTGAACGCGGCCAGCACCGGCGACGCCGCCGCGAGCCGCGCCGGCGAGTCGTGGTTCCCGGCGATCACGACCGTCGTCATCGCCGGCCGCCGCCGGTGCGCCTCGGCCAGGAACCCGAACCACGCCGCCTGCGCCGTCGCCGGCGGATTGCCGCCGTCGAACACGTCTCCGGTCACGAGAAGCGCGTCGATCTCCTCCACCGCGATCGCGTCGAGGAGCCACGCCAGGAACGCCCGGTGCTCGCGCTCGCGCGGCAGGTCCAGGAGCAGGTGCCCCAGGTGCCAGTCGCTGGTGTGCAGCACCCGCATCCGAGCATCGTTACCACCCACCCCTGACCCCCTTTTCCACAGGCCACCCGCCCCTGACTCCTCGGAAATCTGCGGCACCGCCGCCGGACGCGCCAACGATCTCGCGCACCTGCCCGTGGCCCACGCCTTGCTGTTTCCCGGCTCATGCGCCTCGCCTTCCTCGCCGCCGTCCTCCTCGTCGCGCCCGCCTGCACCATCTACTGGGGCGGCGACGACGACGACACCATCAATTGCCCCGCAGGTGACCAGGAGCCGGGCCGAGATCCCGGCCTCGTCAATCCGTGGACCCTCGTGTGCGAGTCGTTCGGCGGTGGCGGCGGCTGCGGCGCGATCGGCGCGGCGGACATCGACGCGGAGTCCGACGCCCTCGCGCTTCCGAGCTGGGGCTCGTGCGCGTCGGCGTGCATCGGGCTCACCGAGTCGGAGTGCATCGCGACGCCCGCGTGCCGCACGACCTACGACTACGCCTGCCTCTTCACCGACGGTCCGTGCCCGCTGCTCACGCCGTTCCTCGGCTGCTATCCCGTCGACACCACCGGCCCGGTCAACGGCACGTCGTGCCAGGGCCTCGACGCGTGGGAGTGCTCGCGCCACGACGACTGCCTCGGCGCGTACTCGCCGACCGCCGGCTTCCAGCAGTGCGCGCCCGAGCTCGACACGGTTCCCGAGTGTGGCGATTGCGGCTGACGCGCTAAGATCGCGCCGTGCGCATCGCGTCGGCGCTGCTCGTGATGGTCTCGCTGGGCGCATGCGCCGACGAGCCGTTCCGCTGCCCCGAGCCGCGCGTCTCGCTCCGCAATCCCAACACGCTGGTCTGCGAGGCGTTCCACGTCCCGTCGACGGTGTGCCCGGACGAGTCGGACCCGCCGACCTGGGCCACCTGCAACGCGTGCGCGCAGGTCACCACGCAGGCCGACTGCCTCGCGGCTCCTGGCTGTCGTGCGGCGTACGACAGCTGCTACCTGCTCGACGAGCCGTGCCTCGGCGGCCGCGTCTACGTCGGCTGCGTCGGCGTCGACCGCGCCGGTCCGGAGCCCGGCGCGTGCGAGGATCTCGACGCCGACGGCTGCTCGTCGCGCGACGACTGCGCCGCCTGGATGCGGCACCACCCGACCTGCAACCAGATGCCGGACGAGCCGCGCCCGACCTTCCACCAGCCGCAGAACGGCACGTGTGTCCTCGTGTTCTCGTCGTGCCGGGTCGAACCGACCACGCCCGTCGAGCTCCCGCCCGCGGCTACTTGAAGAACGGCGGCGGCGCCGTCCCGGCCGCCAGCGACGGCTTCTTCCGCGAGCGCCGCGTCAGCTCGAGATCCTCGCGCGACAGCGGCGGCCGCTCGACGACCTCGGCCACCACCACCGGCACGCCGTCGACGCGCAGGGTCGAGAGCATCGCGCGCACCGGGTGCCAGGTCCCGCTGTCGTCGCGTGTGACAGCGACGGTGATTCCCGGACACAGCTCGCACGCAAGCTCGACCTGTTCCATCACGGCGCCGGCGAATCGCGCGATGTCGGTCGCGTGCGCCCGGACCCGGCGCTGCTCGAGCACCGAGTCCTCGGCGTCCTCGACGGTGAGGAGCGCGATGAGCTCCATCTGGAAGACGCGCGCGTAGGGGTCGACGATCGGCTCCTCGTCATCCTCGACCACGAGCGACACGCGCCGCTCGAGGGTCACGAGGAGACGCACCGGCTCGCCTCGGCGAGCGCCGGCCCATGGGACTGCCATCGGCTGGGTGATGCGGCGTGCGATCGTCATGCTTTCCACGTAGAGCAAGCCGCGGACCATCTGTGAACCAACAACCTGCGTCTCCGACGAGAGACTTGCGCGGCGCCCTCCCATGAGACACGGGTGAGACAGAAATCGTAACCATGTCACGCTCGATTGCCGACGAATGCCGTGACCCGCTGCCCCGTCAGGCGGTCATACGCAGCGCCTGGACGATAATTGCACCCACATCGAACATGAGGCGTGCCGAGAGGCTGGCTGCCAGGCGCCCGCCCGAGGTCACGTAGATCGCGCCGAGGCCGAGGCTGGTCACGGCCACCCCTCCGCGGAAACCTGCGCCACCGGGTGACACGGCTGCCTCGATCACCGCCGCGACGAGGATGCCTGCGACGAGGGCGACGGCGCGCGGCTCCCCGCGGGCCATGACGTACCCCGCGATCCGGTCGAGGAGCCAGCGGCGGAAGACCAGCTCCGACGCGAGGGCGAGGGTCCCCGTGACGAGGGCGACGATCGCGGCGAGCGAGATCGAGCCGCGGACGGTGGGCTCGGTGGTCCACTCGACCGCGTGACCGGTCGCGTCGAGGAGCGCCGGTGACAGCAGCCACGCGCCGCCGAGCGCCGCGGCTCCGACGATCGCGCCGCCGAGCGCGGACCACGCGGCTCCGCGATCGCCGTCGCGCGGGAGGAACCAGCGGCCGCCGCCGTGGATGATCATCGCGACGGACGCGACGACGAGCAGCAGGATGAGCCCGATCTTGCCGCCGAGGATCACCGCGGCGATCGCGCCGAGCACCTCGAGCATGGCTGCGATGACGAGGCGCGCCTGCACGAGTGAATCGTAGCTCGTGTTAGGGTCGGGCGTGCCCGAGCAACCGCGCCTCGAGGTGCGCGGCCTGCGCGTCGCGCTTCCCGACGGGCGCGTGCTCATCGACGACCTGTCGCTGGCGGTCGCGCCCGGCGAGGTCGTCGTGCTGCTCGGCGGCAGCGGCGCCGGCAAGTCGACGTTCGCGCGCGTGCTGTTCGAGCCGGACGAGCTCGAGCGCGGCGGCTGGGACGTGCGGTCGGAGCGGCTGGCGCTCGATCGCGACGACCTCGGGCTGGTGCCGCAGCGAGGCGCGCTCTTCGATCACCTCGACGTCGCCGGCAACCTCGAGCTGGCGATCTCGCACGCGCGCTCGCCGGCCACCGGCGTGGAGGCCGACGCCGGGACGTGGCTGTCGCGCGTCGGGCTCGACGAGAACGTCGCCAAGCGCGGCACGCCGGTCGGCTCGCTGTCGGGCGGGCAGGCGCAGCGCGTCGCGGTCGCGCGCGTGCTGGCGAGCCGGCGGCAGCTGCTGTTCCTCGACGAGCCGTCGGTCGGCCTCGACCCGCATCGCGTGCGCGCGCTGGCGCGCCTGATCCGCCAGCAGGTGAAGGCGCTCGGCGTCTCGGCGATCGTGGTCACGCACGACGTCGCCCTCGCCGCCGGCGTCGCCGACAAGCTCTACCTGCTCTCGCTCGAGCATCGCCGGCTCGAGCAGCTGTTCCCGGGCGACTGGCCGGGGCCGCTCGAGGTCGAGGGCGTCGACGAGGCGGTGCGCGGGAAGTGGCTGCTCGCGCTCGAGGACGCGCTCTGCGATCACCTCGAGGAGCACGGGGAGAAGCCGCCGCCGCGTGGTCCGGCGAGCGCGCGTCCGTGGTGGAGGCGCGCGGGCGGTGTGCTCGAGCCGGTGACGCGTCCGTTCGGGGTCGCGGCGTGGTCGCTGCGCCATCTGCCGGCGCAGGTCGTGCGGCGACCGCGCGACGCGGCGACCGTCGCGCGCCGCGTGGCCGCGCAGACGTTGCTGCGCCCGCTCGCGTTCTACGCGATCGTGAGCGTGCTCATCGGCTACACGGTGCTGTACGTGGTCTCGCAGATCGGCGGCGCCGGCGTGCGCCCCGACGCGCTGCTGCGACAGATCGGCGGCGCGCACGTGATCGCGCTGGCTCCGGCGCTGTCGGCGATCCTCTTCGTCGCCGCGTCGGGCAGCGCGACCAACGCGTGGCTCGGCTCGATGGGGCTCGGCCGGCAGACCGTCGCGCTCGAAGCGCTCGGCGTGAACCAGCGGGCGTATCTGTGGGCGCCGGCGTTCACCACCGTCGCGCTGGCGTACCTCGTCGTCGCGGCGGTGTTCGCGCTCGGCATGATCGGCGGCGGCATGCTGGTGTGCCGCTCGCTCGGCATGAACGATCCGTGGCCGCTGCTCACCGCCGAGCTCGTCGATCCACGCCCCGAGCGCGCGGCCTACACGGCGCGCGCGATCTTCCTGGTGTGGATGTACGCGTGGGGCATCGCCAGCGACGTCGTCGCCAAGGGCTCCGCTCCCAAGCCCGACGCCGACGCGGTCACGCGCGGCATGACGGCGAGCGTCGTCTCGTGCACGCTCTGGGTCGTCGCGCTCGAGCTGCTGACCGTGGTCTGGGTCCTGCGCTAGGCGCGCTAGGCGCGCTAGGCCGGCAAGCGACGCTTCAGGATCTCGACGGAGCCGAGGCCGGCGTCGAGATCGCCGCGCAGCG
Organism: Kofleriaceae bacterium; assembly: GCA_035525615.1. Taxonomy (GTDB): domain Bacteria; phylum Myxococcota_A; class Polyangia; order Haliangiales; family Haliangiaceae; genus UBA2376. The sequence goes on from DATLEB010000281.1 coordinate 18,070, forward strand.
AATCGGCCAGGATGTCGGCGTTGGTCTCGGAGATGAAGTGCACCGCCATGAGCGTCGGGCGATCGAGCGTCACGGCCGCGATCTCGCGAACGCGGCGGTCGACGATCTCGATCATCGCCCACGGCTCGGTCTGGCACGACGGGCAGATCCACACGTCGAGCAACCGCACGGGGCCGCCCACGTCGGGCTCCTGCACGAGCACGTAGCCGGCGTTCAAGATGGCGTCGGTGGCGAGGTCGACGGCGTCGAGCTCGAAGCCGACGCGCATCGCCGAGCCGTCCGCGGACGCGCCGCGGATGTACGTCTGGATCTCGGCCTCGGGCGCGTCGGCGCCACAAGCCGGGCACCGCAACGGAGCAACAAACACGTCGAGCATCGGTCTCCTATGTACCAGCCGGAGGCAGCGGCCTCACCTTGAGCGTGCGCCCTTCGAGGACGACCTCGAAGCCGTCCTTGCCGAACTTCTTGAACAGCCCGGGATATCCGCCCTCCTTGACGACGTCCATGCCGGCGACACGCGCGAGGTTCTTCACGGCGTTGGTGTCGCCGATCGCGATCGTCGGGACCACGCCGGGATCGGTCTTCGCGAACAGCGCGTCGGCGATGACGTGGCGATCGGCGACGCCGGCCTTGCCGCCGACGCCTTGCGCTTCGAGCGCGCCGAGGACGCGCTGATACTCGGGCAGCTGGCGCGCCGCGTTGCCGGCCTGTCCCGCCACGTCGATCGGCATGCCCTTCACCTTGATGACGCCGCCCTGCACCTCACCGACGGTGATGTTGCCGACGCGCAGCTCGGTGTCGGGGAGCGACTTGAGGTACTTGACCCAGGCCTTCTCGCCGCCTTGAAGGGCTTGACCGGTCGCGTCCTTCACCAGCGCGATCGCCGCCTGCGAGTCGATGATGAGCGACTTGGCGCCGATCGCCGCGGTCTCGCCCAGCTCCGCCGCGCCGGCAGCCATGCGCTCGACGAACTGGTTGAGCTTGTCGAACTTCCCCTTCGCCACCATGTCGAGCATCATCTGGCGCGCGGTCTGGGGGTGGACGTGCCCGAACACCGGCAGGAGCTGCTTGGGGTCCTTGAGGTGAGGGAGGATCGAGTCGAGCTCGCTCTCGCTGAAGATCTTGAGCAGCCGCTCGGCGGTCCCGGCATCCCCGACCTTGGCCACGATCGACTCGGCCTTGGCCACGTCGGGGATGATCTTCTTGACGTTCTCGAGCGACGCCTTCTCGGCGGCCTCGAGCACCTTGGCCTCCTCCCACGCCTGCTTGACCTTGGCGAGCTCCTCGGGCGTGAGGTCGCCCAGCTTCTGGGCGAGGCGCAGCCGCTTGATCTCGGCGAGGAACTTCTCGAAGTCGGCGAGCCCCGCCTTGATGGCGTTGCGCGCCATCTTGACCAGCGCCTTCCAGACCTCGGGATCGAAGAGCGGCCCCGGGAACGAGTACAGCTTGCCCAGCGCCTTGCCGAGGTCCTTCGACGCGTCGGCGAAGCCCTGCTTCGCGGCGGCGGCCTTCTCGGCGGCGCGCGCGACCTTGGCCTCGATCTCGCCGGCCTCCTCGAGCGCCTTCACCGCCTTGCCAAACGCGCCCAGATCGCCGGCGGTATTGAGCGCCTTCGCCGCCGGGCCGAGCGCCTTCACCGCCTTCACCGCGGCGCCCATGTCGAGGCCGGCGCCGACCACGGCGAGCACCAGCCAGATCATGCTGGGATCGTCGGCGAAGCCGACGTCGGCGAGGTGCTTGTCCTGCGTGTACTCCTTGTACTCCTCGAGGGCCATGTACGTGCTGAGGCCGGCGCCCGCGACGGCGGCGCCCGCCGCGATGATCGGTGTGGCCGCGCCGAACGTGACCACGGCGAGCGCGACGGCCACGACCGCGACCGCGATGCCCTTGAGCATCTTGATGATCGCGTCCTCCTGCATCTTGTCGCGGATGATGTGATGGTGGATCGACTCGGGCTCGATCCCCTGCTGCGCGAAGAAGTGCGGCATCAGCTTGTCCATCTTGTAGATGACGTCGCTGTTGCCCTCGATCTCGCCGCGCGCGTCGCCGACCACCTTCATGCGCGTGCTGATGTGGCCCTGCAGCAGGCCACCCAGCTCGGACTCGCTCGCCTTGGCGAGCGCTTGCCTGTTGATGCGCTTGTCTTCGGGCAGCGCGTCATCCTGGAAGATCGGGTGATCTCCCGCCACGCCGGCGAACTGCGACGCGGCTGACGCCCTGGCGGCCTCGGCCTTCTTGCGCGCCTCCTCGGCCTGCGCCTGCGTGTACTTCGGGTGCATGTGTCCCTGGCCGGGGATCCGGTGGGCGTCCTTGGTCTTCACCCACTCGTTCCAGATGGCCGCGTTGGGCTCGAACTCGGCGTACTCCTTCCGGACGCCGCCGAGCTTCTGGTAGAGCGCGGAGACCTCCGCCGGATCGTTGTAACGCTCCTGCTCCTTGAAGAGCCTGCCGGCGTACTTGCCGAGGAGATCCTTGGCGATGTTCTGGGACTCCTTCTCGAACGCGCGCAGGAAGCGGCTGATGTAGCTCTCGAAGTCGTCGATGCCGCCGAAGCCGTGGGCCTGGAGCTCCTTCTCCAGCTCGACCTTGAGCACGCGGTTCTTGTAGTTGGCGCGCTTGCCGGGCGGATACGCCTTCCACTCCTTGTAGTGCTTGTAGGCTTCCTCGAGGCCGCTGAGCTTGGTCTTGACCGTGTCGCGCTCGGCGCCGTCCTTCTCGCGCTGCCCCATCTCCGCGATGTAGTGATCGAGCGCGGCCTCGAACGTGTCGAGGTCGGTGGTCGTCGCGGTCACCTTGCTCGCGTAGTCGCCGACCTGCCCCGGCGGCATCCGCTCGATCTTCTTCGCGATCGTGAAGAGCTTGTCGTAGTCCTCGGGCGTGAGCTCCTTGCCCTTGATGCTGTACTTGATCAGCTCTCGGACCTTGGGCGGAAGATTGGCGATGTACTCGTGCTGGAAGAGCACCTCGTCGCGGATCGTCTTCCAGAGCTCGGACTTGCCCTTCTCGCCCGCCTTGATCTTGGTGCCGGTCTTGTCGCCGACCGCGTCGAAGTAGCGGCGATCGATCTCGTTCATCAGCGCCGTCTTCTGATCGCCGTCCTTGCCGGCGTGGAACGTCTTGGCGCGCTCGTCGGCGCCCGCGATCTTGCCGTCGTCACTGACGCTGATGCCCTTGCTCTTGCTGGTCTCGCCGCGGTGGATCCGGAGGAGCTCGGTCGAGACGTTGAGCGTGTACGGGCTGCCGTCGGGTCCGTACGAATCCTTGGAGTTCTTCCACTCGACGTTGTCGATCGGTCCGCCGAACACCTGGCGCAGCGCCGTGGCGCGGAACTCGGCCCGCGTCATCACGCGGTCGACGTGGATCTTGTAGACGACGTGCGAGCCGTCCTTGCGCTGGATCGGTCCGCCCGCCGACCTGGCCTGGATCGGCGGCGCGTCGTCGGAGCTCGTCCCGATCTCGATCGCCTCTTCGCCCGCCGGCGCACCGCCGCCTGCCTTGCGCTGCGCGGGTGTCGCGGCGGATGACGATGCGGCGCCGCCGCCGAGCCCGGCGTTCTCGCCGCGGGCCACGCGGGCGCCGGCGTCGTCGGCTTCCTGCTCGAGCCCGGGGTCGTCGTTGAGCGGCACGCCGCCCGCGTCACCGGTGGGTGCGACGCGGCCCTGCGCCTGCTGCATCACGTGCGCGAGCTCGTGCCCGAGGAGCTCCTTGCCTTCGGGTGTGTGCGGCGCGAACTGGCCGGGCGCGAAGTGGATGTCGGTGCCCTGCGTGTACGCGTGCGCGCCGACCGACGCGGCCTCCGAGCCCTGGTGCACGCGCACGGCGGAGAAGTCGGCGCCGAACGCGCCTTCCATCTCGGCCGCGACCGGTGCAGGCAGCGCGCCATCGCCGCCGCCGAGGTGTAGCCCGAACGGATCGTCGCCGGCACCGCCGCCGTCACCGGCGCCGGCGGCGTCGTGCGACACCGGCGGCGGTGGAGCGTCGCCGTTGGGCTCCGAGGTCGCGGCCTTGCGCTGCGCCGGCAAGCGTTCGGTGTGCGTGCGCTTGCCCGGCGCGACGCCGCTCGATGCGCCCGCGCTCGACGAGCCGGCGGCGTCCTCGCGCCCGCCCGTCCTGCCGCTGCCGCTCCCAAGACCGCTCGCCATGGAGCGGGATCCTACGCGCGAAGGCCACGTTTTCCATGGTTCGGCGCCTGGCAATCCCGTGCACAGAACGGAACGCGCCGCTCACCCCGACCGAAGTCAGGCGGCGGCGTTACGCGCGAGGGTCTCGACGTGCGCGAGCCCACGCTCGAACATGGCGGCGAGACGCTTGCTCGCGAGCCTCGTGATCAGCCCGCCGACGAGCGGGACGCGGATGTGGAGCGTCGTCGACCACACCACGTCGACGCCGCCGGCGGCGTTGGGCGTGAGCTCGACGAGCCCGCCCTCGTGATCGATCGGCGGCTTGCTCTTGATGATCTTGTAGCCGAGCCGCTTCGGCCGCTCGAACGCGGTGATCTCCTCCTGGAACCACGCGCCGCTCACCTCGATCTCGCGCACCGCGCCGACGCCGTTGCGATCGGTCGCGCCGGGCTTCACCAGCTTCGCCTTCTTCACGCCGGGCATGCGCGTGTAGCCCTCGTGGTCGGAGATGATGTCGAAGGCCTTCTCCGCCGAGACGTCCAGCGTGCGCTTCACCCGAATGGTCCGCATACGCGGACGCTATCACCGTGTAGATTCGTGTGCATGGCGCATCCGCCCGCGTACCGCCACGGCGCGATCGAGCCGGTCTTCGACGACGTGTGGTCGGTGACCGGCGAGTTCCCGATGGGCCCCGGCGTCCGCGTGCCGCGCAACATGACGATCGTCCGCGAGGGCGAGCGACTTGTGCTCGTCAACTCGGTGCGGCTCACGCCCGAGGGCGAGGCGCAGCTCGAGAAGCTCGGCAAGGTCACCGACGTGGTGCGGCTCGCGTTCGGCCACGGCTCGGACGATCCGTACATGCAGGAGCGCTTCGGCGCGACGATGTGGGCGCCGGCCGGGTTGAAGAAGGAGGGCGTCGACTATCGCGCGCTCGCACCGGGCGCGTCGCCGCTCGCCGACGGAACGCCGTTTTTGTTCGAGAAGGGGCGCTCGCCCGACGCGGGGCTCGTCGTCGCGCGCAACGGGGGGATCCTGATCAGCTGCGACGCGTACCAGCACTGGACGCGCTGGGACGAGGGTTCGTGGCTGGGCGGCGTGGCGTCGAAGCTGATGGGCTTCCGCGGGCCGGTCATCGGCGGGCCGTGGGCGAAGCGCATGGGCGCCGACGTGCACGATGACTTCGTGCGACTCCGCGAGCAGCCGTTCAAGCACCTGCTCACCGGGCACGGCACGCCGCTGCGCGATCGCGCGCGCGACGAGCTGGCCGGCGCGATGCAGCGGCGGTTCAAGCGGTGACCGCGCGGCCGGGCGTGGTCTCGAAAGGCGCGATCGCGACGCTCGCGGGGCTGGCGCTCGCCGGCGCGCACGCGCTGATCGTGCCGGCGCTCGTCGACGCGACCGGGCGGCCCGGCCTCGAGGTGCGCTGGCCGGGGCCGCTCGTCGCGGAGACCGCGAGCGCCGGATCACCGAGCGCGGCGGCCACCGAGAGCCACGACGGCGGCGCGCCCGGCCTGGTGTGGAACAAATGGACGGTGCGGTATCGCGGCGGGATCGAGCGCTCGGTCGGTGCCGTGCAGCTGGTCGGCCCGTTCCAGGATCCGGCGGCGCCGCCGTGCAGCGGACGCCTCGTCGTCGGGCAGCGCCTCGTCGACGACGGCCGCGGCGGCGCCGGCGCCGGCCCGGGCCCCGGGACGATCGCCGCGATCATCGCGAGCGAGCTCGCGCGCGAGCTGAAAGGCCAGTCGTTCGTCGGGGTGGGCTCGTTCGTGCGCGTCGACGACGTGCACGCCGCGTGGGCGACCTTCACCGGCCATCCCATCGACGTCGCGCTGTTCCCGGAGGCGGCGTTCCGCGCGCCGGCGCCGACCGGCTACTTCCGCGCCACGGCGATCGTGGTCTTCGATCGCGTGCGCGTGCCGGTCGTCATCGGCGCGGTCCCGCGGATCGATCACGGCTCCGGCACCAGCTCGGGGAAGGCCTCGCTGGGGTTCACCGTCGGCGTGCGCGCCAAGCTCGACTTCGACAACCGCACGCTCGACTGGCTCAACAGCCGCGTCGGCGGCGACCGGATGCTCACCAAGGCGGTGTCCGCGCAGCTCGACACCGCGCTGCTCGCGGCGCTCGGCGCACCACCGCCGCTCGCGCTGCCGGGCGGACGCACGCTGGTCGTCGAGCTGTGCCCCGATCGCGCGGTCGACGTCGTCGACGGAAGATACGCCGCGGTGCCGTTGCGCTGGAAGCTGGGCGGCGCCGTGGCGGACCCCGCCGGCGGCCCCGCGATCCGCCCGCCGCTGCGTGGCCCGGTCGCGTTCACCGAGCCGTCACCCGACGCCGGCCTCACGCTCGATCTCGACGTCGACGCCCTCGACGGGCTGCTCTTCGAGCTGTGGCGCACGGGCTGGCTCGACGAGCAGCTCGACCAGGTGCGCGCACACGAACGCTTCAACACCAACGAGACCGTCGCGACGTACCTGACGCTCCAGGTCTCGCCGCTGCGCCTGCGCCTGCCGCCGACGCTCCGGCCGATCGCGGGCGGCGGCCTCGCGCTCGACGTCGCGCTGCGCGTCGACATCTCCGACGGTCGGCTCCTCACGCCGGGCCACGCGTGGACCACGCTGGCGCTCGGCCTGCGCGAGGGCGCGGCCTTCATCGAGGCCGACGTCGGCGTCACGGCGCTCGAGCTGGCGTGCGAGCCGTCGCCCGGGATCATGCGCCCGTGCTACGGCGACGTCGTGAGCGTCATCCGCGACGCCGCGCCCACCGCGCACGCGCAGCTCGCGGGCGCGCTCACCTCGGCGCTCACCGGCGTGTTCGCGCCGCGACGCCTCGAGGCCGACGGCTCGCCCGCCGCGATCGAGCTGTCCGGCGCGCGTGCCCGCATCATCGCGACCGGCGCGCGGGGCGACGAACGCTTCGTGCGCGTGTCGATGGACGGGACGATCAGTCCTCGTCCGACGCCGGCTCGACCGTGACGCCCATGGCAAGCCGCGGTAACGCTCAGGAGCTCGTGCGCTCGCGGCCCAGGAAGAAGCCGGCGATCAAGCGGGCGCCCTCCGCGGCGACCGCCGCGACGTCGACCTGACCCGGTCGCGCCGCCACGCCGTTGGCGATGCCCTCGACGGTCGTCACCACCACGAACGCCGCCGCGCGCCGGTCGACGAACGCCACGTCGGTGCGCGTCTCCAGGAACGCCGTCAGGTCCTCGACGAACTGATCGACGGCGCGGCGAAAGCGCTCCTGGTACTGCGCCTCGGTGCGCAGCTCGATCAGCCAGTGGTGCACGGGGAGCTGGGTCTGATAGAGCGCCACCATCGACGCCGCGATCCGCGCCGCCAGCGCCGGCATCGGCTCGGTCGCTCCCGCGGCCAGTCCGGCGCGGAACATGTCGAGGACCTGCGCCAGCACGCGCTCCTGCAGTGCACCGACCAGGGCCTGCTTGTTCGGAAAATACTGATACAGGGTGCCGACGCTGACGCCGGCGACCTCGGCGATGCGGTTGGTGGTCAGCCCGCCGGCGCCGTGGCTGTGCAGCACGCGCTCGACGGCCGTGACGATCGCGTGGACGGTCTCGGCGGCGCGTTGCTGCTGGGGCTGCTTGCGAGGAACCGGCGCCGAGGTGCTGCGGGAGCGGCGCCGCGTGGTTCGAACGGCCATCGGCGTGATGGTACAGTACCCGGCGACGATGATCGGGGAGATCCTCGACGGGACGTATCGGGTGGTTCAGCTCATCGGCGAAGGCGCCACGGGCGAGGTCTACCTGGTGGAGCACATCCATATCGGCCGCCACGAGGCGATCAAGGTGCTGCGACCGGAGGTCGCCGCCGACGAACGTCTCGCCGCTCGCTTTCGCCGCGAGGCGCGCGCGATCAACCGGCTGCGCCATCCCAACATCGTCGGCATCTACGATTTCGGCCGCCTGCCCGACGGACGGCTCTACCTCACGATGGAGCACGCCAACGGCGAGGCGCTCGACAGCGTCCTGCGCCGCACCGGACGCCTCGACGTGGTGCGTACCCTCTACGTCCTGCACCAGCTGGCGAGCGCGATCGATCACGCGCACTCGCACGGCGTCATGCACCGCGATCTCAAGCCGCACAACCTCTACCTGATCGAGGACAAGAACCGGAACGACACGATCAAGATCCTCGATTTCGGGCTCGCGAAGGTCCACAACCCCGACGGCTCGCGCGACGAGCTGACGCTGCGCGGCGAGATCTTCGGCACCGCCGAGTACATGGCGCCCGAGCGGCTCGGCGGCGGCCCCGACGATCCGCGCAGCGATCTGTACGCGATCGGCTGCATCGCGTTCGAGCTGCTCACCGGCAAGCCGCCGTTCACGGGGCCGCGCGCGCTGGTGATGGCGTCGCACATGCAGTCGGCGCCGCCGGCGCTGGGCCGCGCGTTCCCGGGCATCCCCGGCATCATCGACGTGATCGTGCAGCAGCTCCTCGCCAAGGAGCCGGGCGAGCGCATCCAGACCGGCAAGCAGCTCATGAACGCGCTCGAGCAGGTCCCCGGCTATCCGCGCACGGCGACGCCGGGGCGCGCGGGCCGACTGTCGATCGCGCCGCCGGTCGCCGGCAACGTCGAGGTGCACGAAGAGGTCACGATGCGCGAACGCGCGGGCGCGCCCAAGCAGATGGGCTACGCCGAGACCGCGGCGGCGGCGACCGAGGAAGTGCGCGACGAGATCTTCAAGGCGCTGGTGGCGCTCGGCGAGGAGACCAGCGACCTCTACCCCGGCGACGGCGCGCTCACGATGGTGCTGGTCGACGTCGAGCGCTACGAGAGCGACCGCCAGCGCTTCACGCGCGAGCGCACGCAGCTCGAGGAGCGACACGCGGCCGCGGCGCAGTCGGTGCGCGAGCGCGAAGGCTCGCTGCGCTTCGCGATCGCCGAGCTGCGCTACGAGCGGCAACGCAAGGAGCCGCCGCCGACCGAGACGCAGGCCAAGGATCTCGACTTCCAGATCGCGCAGCTCGACCGGCGCGTGCGCGAGCTGACCTTGGCGCTCGGCCACGAGCTGGCGGCGCTCGACGAGCGCGGCATCGAGCTGGCGGCCGCCGAGCACGACAACGAGGTGGCGCGCCTCGAGTCGCACCGCCGGCTGCGCAGCGTCCTGGGCGATCGGCTGGGTGCGCTCGGCGATTCGGCGCGCGAGCTCGCGAGCAAGTTCGCGGTCGTAGGCCAGGCAGTCCAGGACATGCTTGACAGCGCTGGACCGAATCCCTAGATAGAACGTTCGTAGAGGCAGCCATGCGTCCGCACGTTCACATCGACTCCGTCATCCCGCGCCGCGGGCGGAGCTGTGATTACGCGATGCTGTGGCCTTTTCGGTTCTCGGGCGCGGCGCCTGAGTAACCCGCGCCCGGGCGCGTAAGCGCCTCGACGCGGGTGAACCGCACCTCTGGCCCGTGCCCGTGCCCGTGGCCGTGGCCGATCTCTTCTCTTCTCATCACGCGAACTGCGCAGACTCGCAGTCCGCAAAGACCACCGTCATGCCCAGAACACCCAGAGAACGTATCCGCAACCTCGGCATCATCGCTCACGTCGATGCCGGCAAGACCACGCTCACCGAGCGCGTCCTGCTCTACACCGGTCGCATCCACGCGGTCGGCGAGGTCCACACGGGTACCGCCCACACCGACTTCCATCCGCTCGAGCAGCAGAAGGGGATCACGATCCTCGCGGCTGCGGTGACCTGCGACTGGCGCGATCACCGCTTCCACTTGATCGACACCCCCGGACACGTCGACTTCACCATCGAGGTCGAGCGCTCGTTGCGCGTGCTCGACGGTGCCGTGGTGGTGCTCGACGGGGTCGCCGGTGTCGAGCCGCAGACCGAGACGGTGTGGCGGCAGGCCGATCGGCATCGCGTGCCGCGCCTGGTGTTCGTCAACAAGCTCGATCGCGTCGGCGCCGACATGGAGCGCTGCCTCGCCGAGCTCGAGACGCGCCTGGGCGCACGTCCGGTGCCCATCAACTGGCCCGTGTACGAAGGCGAGACGCTGGTCGGCATCGTCGACCTGCTCGCTCCCGCCCCGGGCACAGAGCTCTCTGAAAACTTGATCAAGTATCGCGACCGCCTGTTCGAGGTCGCGGCCGATCACGACGAGGCCGTCATGGCTGCGCTCGTCGACGGTCGCGTCCCCGACGTCGCGGCCGTGCGCCGTGGCTTGCGCGCCGCGACCGTCGCCGCTCACGTGGTGCCGGTGGCGTGCGGCTCGGCGTACAAGTACGTCGGCGTCGAGCCGCTGCTCGACGCGGTGGTGGACTACCTGCCGTCTCCGGACGATCGTCCGGCGGCGCCGGAGACCATCGGCGCGCCGCTCGCGGCCCTGGCGTTCAAGGTCACGTTCGATGATCACGGGCAGAGCACGTTCGTCCGCGTCTACACCGGTGCGCTCGAGAAGGGCACGCCGGTGCTGGCGTCGAGGAGCGGCAAGACGTTGCGCATCGGGCGCCTCGTCCAGCTCGTCGCCGACAAGCGCATCGAGGTCGATCGGCTCGACGCCGGCGAGATCGGCGTGGTCCTGGCCACGCCCATCCTCGGCGGCGAGACGCTCGCCGATCCGGCGCACCCGGTGGCCCTCGAGGCGATCACGGCGCCGGAGCCGGTCGTGCGCATGGCGATCGAGCCGGTGACCCGTGAGGATCGCGAGCGGCTGTCGCTCGCGCTGAATCGCATGGTCGCGGCCGATCCGTCGCTGCGCGTCGAGTCCGATGGCGAGACCGCACAGACGCTCCTGGCCGGGATGGGTCAGCTTCACCTCGACATCGCGGTGGAGCGACTCGCCGGCGAGCACGACGTGAAGGTCGTCACGGGCAAGCCGCGCGTGGCCTACAAGTCGACGCTCGGTCGCGTCGTCAGGCGCGAGTACAAGCACGTGAAGCAAGGTGGTGGCCCAGGTCAGTACGCGCACGTCGTCATCGATGTCGGTCCCGCGCCGCGAGGCAGCGGGCTGGTGTTCGAGGACGCCACGCGCGGCGGTGTCATCTCCAAGGTGTTCGCGCGCGGCGTCGAGCGCGGCGTGCGCGACGCGATGGCCGATGGGTTGCTCGGCGGCCATCCGGTCGTCGACGTGGCGGTGACGCTCGTCGACGGCGGCACGCACGTGAAGGACTCGAGCGAGCTGGCGTTCCAGATCGCCGGCCGGCTCGCGTTCCACGCGGCCGCGGCCGACGCGGCGCCGGCGCTCCTCGAGCCGATCATGAAGCTCGAGGTCACGTGCGGCGACGCTGACGTCGGCGCCGTCGTCGGCGACCTCGGTCGCCGGCGGGCGCAGGTCCTCGGCCTCGACATGCGCGGCGTTGGCGACAACGTCGAGCGCGTCGTGCGCGCCGAGGTCCCGCTGGCCGAGAGCTTCGGCTACGCCGGCTCGCTGTCGGGCCTCACGCACGGCCGCGGCCGGTTCACGCTCGAGCCCTTGCGACTCGAGGTCGTGCCACCGGCGGCGC